>CAIZDF010000259.1 GCA_903931645.1 uncultured Tolumonas sp. | reverse complement strand
TGGTCATATTACACAGCAATATTTTGCTACCTGATAATGGAGACCAACTATCAGGTAGCATCAATCTATTATTGTACATCTTTAAAGCGGGTTAATTCATTCATGACTTGCAGTAATACCGCCATGTTAGGACGAGCATCATCAACCAGTTGGTAATTTTTTCTGGTGTAGACGCTAAAATCACCCTGACGATTAAACTCGGTAACGGTGTTCGGTTCATAGATCACATAGTGCTGACGATTACCGAGTAATAGCCAATCATGTTGCTGACTAGCGAACAAATTACTGCCGCTACTATAGGTTTTATCTTCATTTTCCATACCCAGCGCATCATGCAGCAAGGTGGGGGCGAGATCGTAATGCGTTGTCAGTTTCTCCCACCGATGCGCTGTTTTCCCAGGCCAACTGATAATTAATGGCACCTGCATCTGATAAGTGGAATAGTTGCTACCAGAACCCCAGCTATTGGTGTTGGTTTCATTAAACTCCAACCCCCGATCAGCCGTGATAATGACAATCGTTTTTTCGGACTGCTGATGTCCCTGCAACGTCGTTATTAATTGTCGTAGCTGTTCATCGCTGTAATGAACCGCATTTTTATAACGATTGATAAATTTATTATGATTTTCCGGGGTAAATGCCGCAAACGGATTGCTATCCGTCAACTCAGGTTGGAACGGACCTTGGTAATCAGCTGGTAAGGCTAACGTAGCTGGCATTGCAATGTTCAGATAGCTAAACCAAGGGCGATCCTGACTTTGCCGTTCCAGCCAACTTTGCCAAGTTGCAAACGTTTGTTGGTCGCTATGTGGTGTCAGCTCATTTTTACGGCGGCTGATTTGTCTGACACTGTGAAAAATGCTTTTTTTGTAGATATCCTGATTCAGACCATTACTTGAAAATGCGCTCAATAAGTAGTCTTGGCGTTGTAATTCATCAAGTAAGACCGGAGAGACATCTTCGGCATCAAAATTACTGCGGTAGGCTTCGGGTAAACCATAGAATAGGCTGAACAAGCTACCGGCATGATCGTTATCGCCCGCAATATGTTGTGCGAATTGCTGATTTTTAGCGGCAAAATCACTTAAAAATGGCATGACATCCGGCTTAAGCATGTCAGCACGTAAACCACTAACTACCACCAACAGAATGTTTAATTTTTCCTCTGGCTCAGTAACTTGTAATGGTTTTAACGGGTAGTTCAGGCGTTGTTTACCGTGCTCCAGTTCAGCCACTTGTGCTGCTTTCGATTTATATTGTTCTAAATCCAGCCAGCCATGTTTTGACAAGAACGAGCGTGCAGTCATTGGATATGACAGCGGGAAATTCGCGCGTTGAGAAATAATCGGTTCATACAGCTTGGCGTCGGCGGCCATGTAAGTGATATGCGACAATAAAAAACAGCTTACTAATACAGTGCTAATCGCCGTACCCCACGATTTTTTCCGGCGTCGTAACTGCATCTTCCATGCATAGTTGGAAATCAGCAGTTCTAACAGGAATAACACCGGAATAACAATAAACAGAAAATTCCAGTTCAGCTCGGCTTTTGATTGCGCTTCTTTGAGTAATAACTCCCACACCGTGGGGTTGATATGAAATTTAAAGACGTGATAGATCTGCGTATCAACCAGCAACACAGACAGTACCAATACTGCGATCACAACTGAGCAATTTCGCATCAATTTCTGATTAGGTATCACAAAGCTGAGCGGGAATAACGTCAGCAGATAGGTGATGAAGCCAACAAAAGAAAAATGCCCCAGCCAGCTCAAGAGCAGATAGCTAACACCAAGCTGTGTTTCCGGCCAAGGGTTAGCCAGAATGTAACGACTGGATATGCCCAGCGCCAGCAAGATATTAAAGAAGGTGAACCAATGTCCCCAGCTAATAAGGCGCGAGACTTGATCTCGATAAAAAGCACCGGGTTGTGGTCGCAGCAGGGCCATATTACTGAATTACCTTTTTAGTCTGGGTAATCGATTGTTGCAGAGCCTTGGCAAATGAATTGGCTACATCAGCACGCAGTGCTTCCGGCACATGTTTGTTGATGATGTGAGTTGCTAAATTGCCCAGCGCCAATAAACCGAGATCAACAGATGCATTATGAGTTTGCAATACGGTTTGCATCTCTTGCATTAAAGATTCAATTTGTTCGGTGCTGTATTTAGAAAGGATCGGCATGAAATATGTCTCAATTTGCAGTTGTCAGGTTATGAACGCTATATAATACGCCACCTTGCACTTTTTCACTACGATACCACGACTGCTATGAGCCTGATTATTGAACATCTTATTATTCATTCTCTTCGCCAAGATGAGAATAGTGTCCTGACTGCTGACACCCGTTCACAGGAACTTCAGCCAACCGCTGACGTTCAGACATGGATTGATCAACTGCACCGTATTTATCAGCAAAAAGGCAATAAATCCTATGCTTGTTTTCTGGCTGATACCGAACAACCGGAAAATCCATCGCCGTTTCCACAACTGTTTCAGCAATACTTGGACAAAAAACTGCCTTTTGTCGATTTTACGCATCAATCAACCACGGCGTTATTAGCGCAACTGAACCACTATCAATATCCAGACGAAGGCGTGCTGATTTTCTGTAAATACCAGTTTGTCGGTGTGAGTTACATTTTGCTTGGGCTGCTCGATTGTGAAACCAGTGTCACCTTGACTGACACGCTGGAATTATCACAAATCAAATATATTGATCTGAGCAAGATGCAGTTGATTGCCCGTGTGGATATTACTGAGTTTCAGACCAACGCGGATTCCCGTCGTTATATTTCTTTCATCAAAGGGCGGATTGGTCGTAAGGTTTCTGATTTCTTTATGGATTTCCTAGGTGCTGCAGAAGGCATTGATGTCAAAATGCAAAATCAGTTGTTGGTGCAGGCCGTCAATGAATATTGTCAGCAGGTAGCAATGCCAGCGGATGAAAAAGCAGCAACGAAGAAAAAAGTGTCGGATTACTACAAAGAGCAAAGTGAAGAAGGCGCGGATATCGTTATCAAATCGGTGGCCGAATATCTGCCTAAGCAAAATGATGGTGGTGATTTTTACGCCTTTATCAGCGAAGAGTATGATCTGGATGAAGAGTTTCCGGCCGCAACCACCGCGCTGCGGAAATTGACCAAATTTGTTGGCTCGGGTGGCGGCTTAAACATTAGCTTTGATGAAAAACTACTGGGTGAGCGGATTGGCTATGATGCACAGAGTGATACGCTGACCATCAAAGGTACACCGCCAAATCTGAAAGATCAGTTATTACGGATGTTGAAGAACCAACACTAAGCCCAAAAGCTATTTCAAAGGCCACTGCCAGCAGCGTGAAGGTGTAATTAACGCTGGTAGTGGTACATCCCATATTTCGGTCGGAATAAGATCGACTTGCTGGCAATCATGCGCTAATCCGACTGGAACTGGGCGTTGTGTCTGTTGCCAGTTCTCCAGTGTCCGATCATAAAATCCACCACCCATACCTAAACGATTACCAGCTGCGTCAAACGCAACCAGCGGGGTAAAAATAATGTCGATATCCTGTTTGGGTATGATTTGCGCACAATTGAGTTCCGGTTCCGGGATCCGAAAGCGGTTCAGCAACATTTTAGTTTCAGCGGTATAAGATAAAAACAGCAGGTGCCCTTCGTGGAAGGGGTGCAATACCGGTAAACAAACACGAATATCGTTTTGCCAGCACCATTCAATCAGAGGTTGGGTATCTAATTCGCCATCACAAGCCAGATAAAGAGAAATACAGCGGACCTGATTTTCTTGTAGGAATGGTACTACGCGCATCACAAGTTGTTCTGCGGCATGTTGCTGGGCTTGAAGGCTAAGTTCACGACGGCGGGTTCGCACTGTCGTGCGTAGAAAATCTCGGTCGTTAACGGTCATAATAAGTAGAGATCCCGGGGTGCCGTTGCAGGCTTTTGTCCTTGAACCCGAGAGTTCAAGGCGGAAATCTGACTGCCAATCTCAGGCTTCCCGGTCGGGCCGGGCATGCACACTGACTAGCGAGCGACTTCCTGGTAAAGAAATTATCGGCTCAGGGACTTAAGCCCACTGGCGCACACCCCAGGAAAATTTTTCTTTTAGTTACAATCATCTATCGACAATTTACTCTGCTCTTTCAGGGCGTCCTGAATAACATCGTTAAGCTGTCTGATGCGTCGTTCCATACTTTCAGAATATTGCTGAATGCGGTTTTTTTCAAGTAATAATTCGTGACTCAGGTTCAAAGCTACCATAATAGCTAGCTGTTCATTACTGCTACCACGAGCCCGAATACGTAAGTCGCCCAGCGCGTCGTCTAGTTTTTGTGCAGCCTGTCGTAACAACTGATATTGGTCTGACTGACAAGAGACCCGGTACGCGCGTCCCAGCACATTAATTTCTACGGATTCCAAAGGCTCTGTCATGCTGATAATTCGTTCTGCGCCAGTTAAATACAGTGAATAACGGCCGACTATATAACCGGGATACAGAACTTGCAAGCGTTCTCACTGGTGACGACCGGCTGTGAATGTTAGGATCAGGCATCCTAAGGTTGTTTCTTTTGACCGTCACTTTTTCTCAATGGTTTATCGTATGAATAATAACGTTTTTCAGGAATATGCTCAGGCAGAACAGCTGTTGGAACAGCATGATGTCATGGCCTCTCCTGCAGAGTTACATGGCATTCTTTGTGGCCTGTTGTGCGGTGGTGTTGATGCTACTGGTAAACAATGGCTGACTGAGTTTAATTCGCTGGTAAATGATGGGCTGCCAATGCCATCGGCAGTCCGTAGTTGGTTGGAACAATTATTCATTTCGACTCAGACGGCGTTGAATCAACAGACTGGCCTGGAATTGTTAGTGCCTGATGAAGATTGCCCGTTAGACGAACGTCTGCAGTCTATCAGTGAATGGGTGCAGGCATTTCTGGCTGGTTTTGCTGTGATGCAGCAAGAATTAAATCGTGCTTCGGAAGAGTTGCAGGAGATGATTGGCGATTTTAGCAATATCTCGCAACTGGATGACGAGTTTGAAGAAGACGAAGAAAATGAAGCGTCTTATTTTGTGTTGTATGAGCATGTGAAGCTGGGCGCCATGTTAGCGTTCGAAGAGTTTGGCAAAGTGCTGCCGCAGGTTGAAGCCAGCCCTACATTACATTGATCGAGCATAGCGTGACGATTCCGACCGATTATGATGTTGTGATTGCTGGTGGCGGTATGACCGGCGCCACGTTAGCTATTGCATTAGCGCAATTGGCACCGGCTGGTCGCCCTTGGCGCATTGCGCTGATCGAGGCGCACCAACCGCAACCCGCGCATCCTGGGTTTGATGGCCGGGCAATTGCGCTGGCTGCCGGTAGTGTTGAAGCGTTACAGCAACTGAAGTTATGGTCGTCATGGCTGCCAGCTGCCCATGCCATTCGTCATATTCATGTTTCAGAACAAGGTCATGCCGGGCGAGTGACGTTGGATACCGAAGAGTTTCAGCAACCCGCGCTCGGTTATGTTCTGGAACTAGCAGTAGCTGGGCAACGTTTGTATGAGCAGTTGGCGCTGTATGCCAATATCAGCCATTTTTGCCCGTCTAAGTTGACTGCTTGTGTGCAATCGGCAGATTCGGTCACGTTGACGCTTTCTTCGGGTGAACAGATCACAACTCGGTTGCTGGTGGGCGCTGATGGTGCGCAATCAATCTTGCAGGCCCAGTTAAATTTACCCGTAGCACAGCATGATTTTCAGCAAAGCGCGATCATCACCACCTTACAAACAGAACAAGCAGTTGCGGCTCGGGCGTGGGAGCGGTTCACGCCCCATGGTCCATTGGCGTTATTACCGTTAGGTGAACAAACGTATTCAGTCGTTTGGTGTCAATCATATGAAAATGCACAACAAGCTATGCAGTTAACTGAAGCTGAGTTTACCCGTCAGTTGCAACAATCGTTTGGCTTCAGAGCCGGGCGTTTTGTGCATAGCGGTGCTCGCGCTGTTTATCCATTATCATTGCGTTATCTGACACAATCGACACACCATCGGGTGGTGTTGCTGGGCAATGCAGCTCACCAACTGCATCCAGTGGCAGGGCAAGGCTTTAATCTGGCGATGCGCGATATTATGGCGCTACATGATTGTTTACAGCAGGTTACCGATCCCGGTGCTTATGCTGTGTTACAAAAATATCAACAGCGACGCAAAGATGATCAGCAACGTACTATCTGGTTTACCTCCGCACTTGCCTCGTTATTTGCTGATCCGGCTTTACCGCTACTGATCGCTCGTCAGTCAGGATTGTTGCTGATGAATCATATTCCGGCATTAAAAAATGCACTGGTACAACAAGCGTTAGGATATAAATCATGAAAATGCTGGATCTGGTTATTGTTGGCGCAGGTATGGTTGGTTTGGCGTTGGCCTCTGCTTTGCGGGATAGTGGCTTACGAATTGCGGTTATTGACCAAAAATTACCGGAAGACATGACGTCTGAACCAGCGACCCGAGTTAGCGCGATCAATTTGGCCAGTGAACGTTTTCTGACCCGCACCGGTGCCTGGCCTTTGCTGGCACGGAAAGCAATTTTTACTGGTATGTCAGTATGGGAAAAAGACAGTTTTGCCCATTTTGAGCTGGATGCCAGCCAGTTTCAGCAATCGCATTTAGGTCATATCGTTGAAAATAATGTCATCCAGCAAGCGTTATTAACAACGTTACAGGATTCAACTGTCGAGCTGTTTTGCCCTGCACAAATACAATCTGTCTCAGAAAATGAGCAAGGCGTTGTAGTGTTACTCGATAATCAGCAAATGCTGTTTACTCGTCTGATTGTGGCTGCTGATGGCGCGAACTCATGGTTACGTCAGCAGTTCAGAATTCCGGTCACCAGTTGGGATTATCAGCACACAGCTCTGGTGGCGACCATTCGCACCGCTGAACCTCATCAGAATATTGCCCGGCAGATCTTTACCCCACAAGGGCCATTAGCCTTCTTGCCGCTGGTGCAGGAAAATCTTTGTTCTATCGTCTGGTCATTGCCATCACTACAGGCGGAAGATTTAGTCTCCTGTACTGAGGATGAGTTTAACCATCGATTAGCGGCCACGTTTGATGTGCGGCTCGGTGTTTGTGAATTGGTCAGTGCTCGCGTGTTGTGCCCATTAAAAGCACGCTATGCGCGGCAACAGGTACAATCCCGTTTGGTCTTAATGGGCGATGCTGCGCATACCATTCATCCGTTAGCGGGGCAGGGTGTTAATCTCGGGTTGATGGATGCAGCGGCATTGGCGGACACTTTGTTGCAGTCGATCAAGCAGCAAACTCCGCTCGATGATGCGATGAGCTTGCGTCGTTATGAACGCTGGCGTAAAGCGGAAGCCG
>CAIZDF010000258.1 GCA_903931645.1 uncultured Tolumonas sp. | reverse complement strand
TTATGACCAACTCAAACTTGGGATGTAACAGTCGCCTTTAGGCGGCGCAATTAGCAGCCCCTTTGAGGGGCTAACAAACTAAAGCCCCCGGCTTTGCCGGGGGATATTTACTGACCACTTTGTAATGCCATGCCTAGCAGCATTGGCACCAGCATAGCACCCGAAGGAATGCGGGCCAGACGCGCAATGACAATTCCTGCCAAGGCCAGTAATACTGTTTCGGCAGTGGCCCATTGTAAGGGCGGAAACCAAATGATCGGTATTACCGTTGCGGCCGAGGTATCCACCCAAAAGCGCGCAATAATAGAGGCCGCACTGGCTACCACGATGACCCGCAGATATTGCATAAAGGCAACCAGACGGGCGTCAGCGCCAAATTCTTCTGCCATTAACACCATCGCCGCTGCTGCGCCGGGGGAGGAGCCCCAAATTGCGGTTGTACCGGGCAATACTTTTAATTTACTGATCACCCAGCCCATTAAACTGCTGGCTGCGATGGTTGATAACACGATAAACAGAAATAAAGACCAGTGCTGCGCAAAGGTGGGAAGCATGCCTGAGGAGATCGACTGGGCAACCAGGCAGCCGATAATCGCTTGTGCGGCAACAAATAGATGTCGGGATATTTGTAATGAACCGCCCTGTAAACTCCAGACAATGCCGGCGAGCATGGGGCCAAGCAACAACGCGCCCGGCATATTGATGAGCTCCATCACAAATGCAAAAAGCGCTGAAATTAGTATCAGACATAGCCATTGCAACATGAAATGCATCTTTTTAGGCTGGAATTTCCCCATTATCGATGTTCTTCCACAACAAAATTTCTCACTGAAGATGATACGCCTCTGACGTTTTCTGACAGCGATTTTTTATGAATTTAATTCATTTGAAATTATGAATGAAAGTTACACCGAACAAATCTAAACAATAATAGTTATCATTTAGATTTGTTCGGTGTATGATAATCCTATTGTTTTTATTCGATTCGATGCAATAGCGATGATTTCTGACGCTGTTTTCTATTCACAAAATCGCTCTGGGTTACCGGTGTTCGGCGGGGTTGTTCTTCTGCATGTGCTTGCTCTGGCGGGCATGCTGAATTATCAATCAGCGGCAATCAAGCCGGAAATGGCACCTGCTACACCATTAACGGTGCGCTGGGTGACACCGGCAGAAGAGCCAAAAGCGGATCCCGTTATTGAACCTCAGCCTGTGGTGGAACCGGAACCGCTGCCATTGCCGCCACCGGAAGTGAAAAAACCTTCGCCGGTGAAAGTGAAACCTAAGCCACTTAAAAAACCGAAGCCGGTAGTGAAGTCGGTTAAGCCAGAAAGCAAACCGAAAACGGAGCAGCCAGTTTCTGCGCCGGTGCAACAACTGAAGCCCGCCCCAGCCAAAGCGGAAATCGCACCAGCGCCGGTTGAAGCGCCAAAATTTAATGCTGCTTATTTATCGAATCCGGCACCGGTTTATCCGCGTCGTTCCCGAATGCTGGAAGAGGAAGGGATAGTAAAACTGCAGGTGCATGTTTCCGCAGAAGGCAATGCATTGGCTGTGCAACTGTTTAAAAGTAGTGGTTTTTCCCGTTTGGATGATGCGGCATTAAATGCTGTAAAAAGCTGGCGTTTTGTGCCGGCAAAACGGGGCGACCAATCCATCGAAGGCTGGGTGATTGTGCCCGTTTCGTTCAAATTATGGAGCTTATAAAAGATGGAAACACAGCATGAAGTAACACAAATGGGTTTTGCCCATGTATTAACCCAAACGACAGGTATGGGTTTAATTCCGATTGTTTTGCTGCTTCTTATGTCAATCGCCACTTGGTATTGGATTGTTTTAAAGGTTTATCAAAGTTGGACATTACGCCGGAATAGTAAAGTCTTTCTTGACGCTTTCTGGGGTTGCCGAAACCTGAAGCAGGTCGAAGAACAGGTATTAAAACAAGTTAAGCCAGAACCTTGTGCTGAACTGATGATCAGTGGTTTGCAAGC
>CAIZDF010000257.1 GCA_903931645.1 uncultured Tolumonas sp. | reverse complement strand
GGTGAAGCGGCGTTAGCACATATTCATCAACTGGGTGAACAGTTGGATGAAGCGGCGTCAATTGTAAAAGCTGATGCATTGTCAGTGGTGAGCAAAATCCGCCAGATGCAAGAGCGTAGCCGTCTGTTGGAGCGCGAAATCGAAACCTTGAAAGCCAAATTGGCGGCACAAGCGGGTAACGATTTACTGTCTCAGATTGTACAGATCAATGGCCAGCAAGTGTTGGTGGCACAACTGGATGGCGTGGATGCAAAATCGCTGCGTACCACATTGGATGATTTGAAAAACCGTCTGCAATCAGCCGTTCTGTTGCTGGCTGCAGTTAATGACGACAAAGTGAGCCTGATTGCCGGTGTCACCACGGATTTAACGGGCAAAGTTAAAGCCGGTGAACTAGTTAATCTGGTGGCACAGCAAGTGGGTGGTAAAGGTGGTGGCCGTCCTGATATGGCCCAAGCAGGTGGTACTGATGTCGCGGCCTTACCTGCTGCGCTGAAATCAGCACAAGCCTGGCTGGAAGAGCGCCTGTAACTACAAACTGTAACCATATATCGACAAGCGGCGTTCTATGAATGCCGCTTGTTGTTTTTTATACAGAAAAAATTTAAACGGCTCAGGAAAATTTCAACTGGCTGATTTCCTGAACTAGACTTGAAATATGGCGCTTTAAGCCGCACATTAAACAAACTACCGGGGATATCTCCTGGTTGAATCAAAAAAGGAGCTTATGAATGCTGATTCTGACTCGCCGTGTAGGCGAAACCTTGATGATCGGTGATGAAGTCACTGTAACCGTCCTGGGTGTTAAAGGTAATCAGGTTCGGATTGGCGTGAACGCACCGAAAGACGTTTCCGTTCATCGTGAAGAGATTTATATGCGCATTCAGGCTGAAAAAGACAATGACAACGAGCCGCAGTCTTATTGAGCTTGAATTAAAGAATACTCAATAGGGGCGGCCATAAACCGCCTTTGTTGTAGTTGGTTGATGTAAAAAGAGTAAATTTGCTCACTCCCTGTACGGATGAGCACATAGCACGGAAAAATTGTTTGACTTATTTTTCGTGCACAGTAATATCTGCCCCCGCAACGGTGAGGTGGCCGAGTGGCTGAAGGCACTCCCCTGCTAAGGGAGCATGCGGTCAAAAGCTGCATCGAGGGTTCGAATCCCTCCCTCACCGCCATTGCACTGTGCATCCGTAGCTCAGCTGGATAGAGTACTCGGCTACGAACCGAGTGGTCAGAGGTTCGAATCCTCTCGGATGCACCATTTCCTGTTTTATCTGCTATATCCTTACTTCCTGTTTCCCTGTCGGCTAAAAAGTCCGATAATGTATTTGTTATTTTGCTTGGTATCGAGTTTATGCCCGCCACGTCATCCAATAAAAAAGATCAGAATGTAGAACAACTCAAGTTGCCGCCACACTCTTTCGAAGCGGAGCAATCGGTGCTGGGCGGTCTGTTATTAGATAATCAGGCTTGGGACCGGGTCAGTGAACGGGTGGTTGAACAGGATTTCTACAGCCGGCCACATCGTCTGATTTTTCAGTCTATGGCTAGACTGGTAGAAAAAAGCCGTCCGATTGATTTGATCACGCTGCAAGAAGAGCTGGAACAACATGAACAGCTTGATGCGGTTGGAGGTTTTGCTTACCTCGTTGAAATAGCACGTATAACACCAAGTGCGGCCAATATCAGTGCCTATGCTGATATCGTGCGTGAACGCGCCGTGGTGCGGGAAATGATTTCAGTCGCGCACGAGATTGCCGAATCCGGTTATGACACGCAAGGGCGTGATGCCGCTGATTTGCTTGATCTGGCAGAAACCAAAGTATTTAAAATCGCCGAACAGCGCACCAGTAGCTCGGAAGGGCCACAGCCGCTGAAAGTGCTATTGGAAAAAACCGTCGATAAGATCGAGGCGCTGTTTCATAAGCCACACAACGGTATTACCGGTGTTTCCAGCGGTTACTCCGACCTGGATAAGATGACCACCGGCTTTCAACCCTCAGACCTTATTATCGTGGCGGCACGTCCTTCTATGGGCAAAACGACATTTGCAATGAACCTGTGTGAACACGCGGCCCTCACCAGCGATAAACCAGTGCTGATTTTTTCCCTGGAAATGCCATCCGAACAGATCATTATGAGAATGCTGGCCTCATTGGGCCGCATTGAACAAGGGCGTGTGCGTACCGGTCAGTTGGATGACGATGATTGGGGGCGTCTCTCATCGACTATGGGTCTGTTGCTGGAAAAAGGGCAACTCTATATCGATGACGCATCAGCCTTGACCCCAACGGAGTTACGTTCGCGTGCGCGGCGTGTTGCGCGTGAACATGGTGGCTTAAGTATGATCATGATCGACTACCTGCAATTGATGCGAGTACCGTCGCTCAGTGAGAACCGTACGTTGGAAATTGCCGAGATCTCTCGTTCATTAAAAGCCTTAGCGAAAGAGCTGCAAATTCCGGTCATTGCCTTATCTCAGTTAAACCGTAGCCTTGAGCAGCGAGCAGACAAGCGCCCGGTAAACTCGGATCTGCGTGAATCCGGCTCTATCGAGCAGGATGCTGACTTGATCATGTTTATTTACCGCGACGAAGTTTATCACGATGACAGTGCAGAAAAGGGCATTGCCGAAATCATCATCGGGAAACAGCGTAATGGCCCGATCGGTAAAGTGCGTCTGACCTTTCAGGGGCAGTATTCCCGTTTCGACAATTATGCCGGCCCCGCGTTTAACGACGATTATTAAGGATTATTCATGAAGGGTGCAACGGCGCAGATTGATTCTCAGGCATTACAACACAATCTTGCGGTAGTCCGATCTCAGATCCCAGCGAACACGAAAGTAGTCGCGGTAGTCAAAGCGAATGCTTACGGCCACGGATTGGTTGAAATTGCCCGTGAACTCAATGACGCAGATGCCTTTGCGGTCGCTCGATTAAGTGAAGCCCACGCATTACGTGCGGGTGGTATTGTCAAACCGATAATTTTGCTGGAAGGCTTTTTTGATGCGT
>CAIZDF010000256.1 GCA_903931645.1 uncultured Tolumonas sp. | reverse complement strand
GGTATGTTCCGGTTGCGGAAATTGGTCACCATATTCAGAACCGCATCGAGTTTCTTTGGTATCGCTTCGATGTTGTAATCGTTGTAATACAATTCCGCATCGGGGTCTGCGGCATGGGCAAGTACATAGGCCTTGGCGATATAATCGCTGATATGAGTCGACCAAATACTGGAACGCACACTGCCATCGTCCAGGAATGCCTCATTTACCACATCCCAACTGCTTATATCGCTGCTGTAATGACTGACTACGGTGGTGATGTGATCTGCGAGCATGGCATCCCAGTCACCGGTGTAATTGCTCATCCAGCTGGGTAGTGCGTTATACCAAACCAGTGTATGGCCATGAATTCGCATGCCATTATCTTTCGCAAATTTGACCAGATAATCACCATCGCTCCAGTTGTATTGATCTTCTTGCGGATGAATGAACTCTGGTTTCATGACGTTTTCTGCGACTACCGAGCTGAACTCACGGGCGGCCAGATTACGCAGTTGGCTGGCTTGGGGGCTGTATCGGATGCTAGATGCTTGTTCGAAACTGCCGACAGCGAGAGCCACACCGATAGGAATGGTCGTTTGATCCCGAAGCATGGGCGAGGATGGCGTGGTCGGCGTAGTCGTCGCGGATTGATCACTTTGCCCGCCACCACAGGCCGCGAGCCCGAGACCTGCGACAATAGCGAGATGTCGTATAAATTTTTGCATGGAAAACCTGTTGCAGAATAGGGTGAATGATGAGGTCCAGTCGAAAGACTGGACCTCATCACCTTTACGGTTAGTGGGTTAGACCGCCTTCATCAAGAACACTGGTTGTCCAGAAGAAGGGGGCGTTCCAGTTCACGGTTACTTCATTCAAGGTCCACGCGCCGATTTCATCTTTCCAGCAGGTTTGGCCGATGCATTTACCTTTCATTGTGGAAGCAACTGGATCGCTGAAACTGATGGAGTTCGGACCACCGGAAAGAACGCCAGGAGGAACCAGCGGTGAAGCGGGATCAACCGGATGCGCCCAGAATCGATGATGTGGATTTTTCAGTGGACGGGAACCGTAGCCAGATACGTAGGATTGATCCATTGGGTTACGTCCCAGCACATAATCCATAGCATCTGACATGGCTTGCAGGTATTTACGTTCGCCGGTGAAGTCATGAGCCAATCCGAGGAAGATACTCCGGTTCATCAGGTTAGAGTTAGAACCCCATGGATATTCAACCGCTTGATACGGAATTAAATACCCTTCTTTTTCGACACCTTGTTGATAACCGTTAGCCGCTGCGATGATCGCTGCACGCGCTTTTTCGATATCTTTCTTGTCTAGTTTATTGGGAACCATGGCGAGCGTAATGGTGCCTGCACTGCTCACACCCTGCCAATAGAGATCGCCAGTACCTACTTTGTCGCCTTTAGGCGCGGTCAGGTAGTATGGAGAACTCTCAATGGCTTTTTTGTATTCCGCTTTCCCGGTAGTCGTGAACAACTCAGCGGCTGCCCAGTAAAATTCGTCTTTCAAGTCAGTATCATCATACGGACCTGAACCAACAAAATTATCGTAGGCATACACATTAGGATGACGATTTGCAGCTTTCCATGCTTTTTCTGCTGCTTTCAGGCAACGCTCAGCATAGGCCGGATCTTGTTCTTTCCATACACGAGCTGACTGAGCGGCGGTTGCTGCCATATTGAGTGTGGCGGCTGTGCTTGGATAGCTAAGAAAACGTGGTTGCGGATCTTTGTGGGGTGGCAGTGGCATCCCGGTCCAGGCTTTGTCAGCCACTTTATGGAATACCATGCCAGAGGCATCAATTTCGGTTAGTTGTAGACTTTCAAGGTGTTTGGATTGATCTCCCACTGGCACATAAGTTTTTTTCCCGTCAGGCACTTGCATGGCCAGGAAAAAATCCATCATCCAGCGTGATTCATCTAACAAATCATTGTGTTGATTTCCTTGTTCTGGAATTTTTACTTTGCCATCAGCATAGGTATTTTTATCGCCGGTTTTAGCCAGTTGTTCGCGCTCGTAAAGGTTCATCAGCGTCCAGACAGAAATACCGCCATTGACCACATATTTGCCCTGATCGCCGGCATCGTACCAACCACCGGTGACATCTAATGAGAAGTCACAGCCTGGCCATTTATTACCTTTGGCATCCTGATCGTTAAAACAGGTTACTTTTTCTGGTTTATGACCTGCAGGTCGAGCCAGATCAGCGCGCTGAACATATTTTGATTCAATATCTATGCCGCTACGTTGCTGATAGAAGAAGGAAAGCGCGTCATATTTCATGGTGTGATAAATATCATCGCCAATGTTGAATGGATGACTTTTTTGACCCGCTACTTCCAACACGAGCCCTGTGGCCGGTGTTTGATCTTGGCTAAAGTCTGCGATATGTACAAATTCACCGGAGGCTTCATTTACACCAAATGGTTTGGTTTTGCCTTCCGCCAAGATATCACTTTGCGCATTTAGCAAGTGCCAATCGAGAGGGGTTTTGGAATCGCTGGCAATGGTTGCTCTTTTTTGAGCCTTGGTCAGATAACCAACCTGATTGACCCGAACGGTAGCTAAGTCTGATTTTTTATGAAAACTCGGGCCAACCAAAGATACGTCACCGACACAAACAGTCGTTGGTGATTGAGTGCCCATTTGGAATTGAAGTTGCGTTTTTTCATCGCTGGCAGAAGGGGTAAATTTAATATCGAAAGGCTTGACCGCGTCATTCAGCGCAATGTCTTGCACTATATAGCTGGTATATGGTGCGCCATCATGCTGAACGAGCGCTTTTATGTGAACATTTTTTTTGGCCCGCGCGTTGAAATGCAACGTGTAGGTTTGTCCTTTCACGAGAGATAGGCCTGATTGACCGAGAATAACATCCCAAGGGTTCGCGCCTGCTCTGGCAAATGTTGCGCATCCCATCTGGTTATCGACAGCCAAAGTCGCACCTGCTGTCCACCAACCCTCTGAGCCTTGAGTAAATTTGCCATTGTTCAGCAATTCCTGGTTCGGGCCTGCCAATACTCCAGAGCCTGCATTCGAACTATTGCTGGAACTTTCTGGTGCGCAGCCGTACAAACCGATGAAGCAAGACATGACCACCGCCAAGGTGCTTAGTCGATATATTTTCATTTTTTCCTCTTTGATAGCAGACAGAAAATTGTCGGGTCGATTTCTGCTTCCCGCTCAATTTGCACGGCATAGTGATGCGTTGACATCAACTAGAAATCGATTTCAAGGTGTAAATAACAACACTTGAATCAGTAAATCAAATTTGCATCAGGGAAATGTGAAGAGCATGGCAAAAATTTTCCAATTGACGGCATTTAAATTTAAAAAACCACGCCAAAGATATCGATTTCAAATTTTGTGCTTATAGCGATATGAACCGGTTTTTTGTGTTTTATGCATTATTTTTTTGAAATTAAACCTTTTTTTTGGCCATTTAAATAGGTTTGCATCTATCTATCGGTTTTGTTGTTATTGTCTTTTTTCTTATTTTTGGTGTCGATATCTTTGTCTTTTTCTTATTTGTGATCTTTCTCGCTATTTACTAATTAGTCGAAGGATTTGTTCTTTTTTATTGCATGTTCGCTGGAATATCAGAACAACTTCCGCTTACTATGATAGTTAATTTGCAATCGATTTCATATTGGGCTGTTTTATCAATAGCCTGATTTGGGATCCCGATAAGTCAGGTTATGGATGCGAATATCAGGAGCTAGTGGCAAATGAGAAAGAAAATCGAGCTGGTTAGGTCTGCGGCCTATCTGTTTGTTGGTTGTGGGTTGGCGAGTGGGGTATTGAGTTCAGCATCGGCGGATGTGGTGACTGATGCCCCTTACTTTGCCCAATGGCCTAAGATCCATAGTGCTATACCCAAAGATCAAAAAATGGAGCAAAACATCAAGGCGTTGCTCAAGCAAATGACCTTGGAAGAAAAAGTTGGGCAGATGATCCAGCCTGACTTCCGAGAGGTAACACCAGAAGAAATTACGAAGTACAAGATAGGCTCTGTGCTGAATGGTGGTGGTGGCTGGCCTAACAATAACAAGCATGCATCTGCAGCGGATTGGGCTCATCAAGCCGACCAATACTGGCTGGCAGCTGAAGCTGGTTTTAAAGACCGGGGTTTTCGTATTCCATTCATGTGGGCAACGGATGCGGTGCATGGTCATAACAATGTTTTTGCTGCAACCCTGTTCCCGCACAACATCGGCTTAGGTGCGGCTCGCGACCCTGATCTTATCTTCCGTATTGGACAGGCAACAGCGCGTGAAGTTGTAGCCACAGGTCTGGATTGGACATTTGCGCCAACTGTCGCGGTACCGCGAGATGATCGCTGGGGGCGCACTTACGAGGGCTATTCCGAAGACCCGGCAATTGTTTATCACTATGCGGGTGAGATGGTTCGTGGCCTGCAAGGTTCGGCCGAAGATCTTCGTGGACAGTACCATGTGATTTCCAACGTGAAACATTTTGTGGGCGATGGTGGCACACGGGATGGCGTCGACCGCGGTCAAAATTTCTATTCTGAAGAAGCACTACGCAATTTGCATGCAATGGGTTATTTCTCCGGCTTGGATGCAGGCGCACAAGTGGTCATGGCATCGTTCAATAGCTGGCAAAATAAGTTAAATCGTGATGTGTTGGCCAATGATAGCGTTGAATACAACGGCAAGTTACACGGCAGTCAATATCTGCTGACCGATGTGCTCAAAGGCAAGATGGGTTTTGATGGCCTGATTGTTTCTGATTGGAACGGCCATAGTGAAATTGCCGGATGTACCATGGGTAGTTGCTTACCTGCCGTGCTGGCCGGGATCGATATCTTTATGGTCACAGCCCGAAAAGACTGGATGGCATTTCGCCAAAGTCTGCTAGATGGCGTGGCTAACCATCAAATACCAATGAGCCGGATTGATGATGCGGTAACTCGTATTCTGCGAGTAAAAATGCGCGCTGGTTTGTGGCAAAAACCTGAACCATCGGCTCGTGAGTTGGCGGGTAAACAGCCTGAATTGGGTGCGGCTGAACATAAAGCATTGGCTCGCGAGGCGGTGAGCAAATCGCTGGTCTTGTTAAAAAATGAGAAAAACATTCTGCCATTAAACCATAACAGCCGAGTGTTAGTTGTTGGTGGTGCGGCAGATGATCTGGGCAAGCAGACTGGCGGATGGAGTCTCACCTGGCAAGGTACTGAAAACAAACGTGCTGACTTCCCTGGCGCACAAAGCATGCTTGATGCGATTCGTAGCACGGTGGGTAAAGATAATGTCTTGGTCGATGCAAAAT
>CAIZDF010000255.1 GCA_903931645.1 uncultured Tolumonas sp. | reverse complement strand
TTATAGATATAGCCATCCTTATCCGCCATAGGGTGTGTAGGGCTATATTCGCGGACCAGTGGTGCCTGGCTTTCCACGATCCCTTTTACCTCAACCCCCTGAGGGACAGAACCATCGCCCAATGCATCTTGCAGTTGAGCGGCAAAAACTGGCCGTCTGGCACGGTAAGTCTGTTCCGCACTGGAACTAACACTCTCCGCATTGGCTAGATTACTGGCGGTCGTATTCAAGCGAACCGACTGTGCATTCATCCCGGATGCTGAGACATCAAAAATCTGAAATAGATTCATCACGAATCTCCTTTGATTGCTCTCAGCAATCCATTGATTTTAGTGTTCAGGAATGACAGTGAAGTCTGATACTCAAGACTGTTCTGCATAAACGCAGTACGTTCCTGATTAATGTCTACGGTATTGCCATCGCCAGTATCAGCTTGTATCGGATTACGATACATCACACTGCTATTCAGTGAACTACCGCCAGCTATGTGCAATTCATCAGTTCGAGACAAACCTACTGATGCATTCTGCCCACTCTGCGCTTGTCCCAGTAATGCCGAGAAGTCGACATCTCGCGACTTGTAACCTGGGGTATCCGCATTAGCAATATTTTCAGCTAATACTTCTGCGCGCTGCGATCTCGCGCCAAGCGTATATTGATGGATACCGAATGCTTTATCGAATGATATGGCCATGGCACACCTCCTGCCAGATTAAGCAGCAAAAGATGTGCCAAATAGAGAATGGATTATTTGAGTTTGTAGATAATGCCGGGATTACAACGAACCATTTCAAAACGATCAGTAAGACCGCTCAGTGATTCTGATGCGCCTAATAGTAAATAACCGCCAGGATTCAATGAATTAGCGAATTGATTCAGTATTTTAGATTTAATCTCAGGTGAAAAGTAAATCAGGACGTTACGGCAAAAAATCAAGTCAAATTTACCTAATGGAGCATAGCTGTCGAGCAGATTAAAATGACGGAAGGTAACTAGTTTTTTGACGCGATCAGATATCTTCATCCGTGAAGCATCAGCACAAGGCTCAAAAAATTGACGTTTCCGTTCGGTTGATAAACCGCGTGCCAATGCGAGGTTGTCATAGACCCCCTCTTTGCATTGATTCAGCATAGACAATGAAATATCAGTCGCTATTACCTGCACACCGCCAGACAACGTGCCCGGCTTTTTATATTGATGCTCAAGTGCAGTCATCGCGATTGAATAAGGCTCTTGACCAGACGAACTGGCTGCAGACCATATTTTTATCGTCTTTCCATTTTTGCCTAGTTCAGGAAAAAGCTTATCTGTTAGTAACTGAAACGGATAAATATCCCGGAACCATAACGTTTCATTAGTCGTCATTGCATCAATGACTACCATTTTCAATTCGCGCTCCCGCACATTCATTGCCTTGGTGATCAATTCTTCCAGAGAAGAAAAACCATTCACAGCCATTAATGGGGATAAACGACTTTTTACCAGATACTGCTTATTAGGGCCCAGGACAATACCGACCTGAGCCTCCAAAAAGGCACTGAACTGTTTATAAAGATCTTCGGACAGTGTCTTCATGCAAACTTCTTCAATTTATGATCCACTACATGGCATCCTGAACAGCCTTCGCCAGCTCATCTGGATGGAATTTAGCGATAAAATTATCGGCTCCAACCTTTTGAACCATCGCATGGTTAAATACGCCACTTAACGAGGTGTGCAGTATAACATGTAAGCCTTTCAATTCAGGATTAGATCTGATTTCAGCAGTCAATGTATAACCATCCATTTCTGGCATTTCAATATCTGAAATCAGCACTCTGATCTGATCGGTAATTGGCCCTTTTTTAGCCATATCTTTCAGCATGTTAAGTGCATCTTTACCATCTTTAGCCATAATACACTCAACGCCAATCGCATTCAGCGCCTTCTGTACCTGTTTGCGCGCAACAGAAGAATCATCTGCCACCATAACCAAAGAACCACGTGTATGGTGTTCTTCACTGGAAGCAACTACATCTGCACTGACATCGGTATTGACCGGTGAAATCTCATCCAGAATTTTTTCGACGTCTAAAATTTCAATCAACTCACCATCAATTTCCGTCACGGCAGTCATATAGTTATAACGACCAGCACCTTTTGGTGGCGGTAAAATAGATTCCCAGTTCATGTTAATAATGCGTTCAACATTACCAACTAGGAAGCCTTGCACTGAACGATTATATTCAGCGATGATAATAAACGCTTGAGTCAGATCCTGTACCGGTCTGCCGCCTGTCGCCATGCTCAGATCGATAACTGAGATAGTTTGTCCACGAATATGAGCAACACCACGCACGAACGGGTGCAGTTTTGGCATTGTCGTCAAACGTGGGCACTGCAACACTTCCCGAACTTTAAAGACGTTAATGCCAAATCGCTGACGGCCATTCAGTCTGAAAAGCA
>CAIZDF010000254.1 GCA_903931645.1 uncultured Tolumonas sp. | reverse complement strand
TCAAGGCGTGCAGCGTTGGGCATTGCTGGGTACGGATTATGTGTATCCTCGCACCACTAACAAAATTCTGGAAGCCTACCTGAAAGCCAAAGGTGTGAAAGCCGCTGACATCATGGTGAATTACACCCCATTTGGTCACTCAGACTGGCAGTCAATCGTGGCGGATGTGAAGAAATTCGGCTCGGCGGGTAAGAAAACTGCCGTAGTTTCTACCATCAACGGCGATGCAAACGTGCCGTTCTACAAAGAACTGGGTAACCAAGGCATTTCAGCACAAGACATTCCTGTAGTTGCCTTCTCAGTCGGTGAAGAAGAGTTGTCAGGCATCGACACCAAACCGTTGGTGGGCCATCTGGCAGCATGGAACTACTTTGAAAGTGTAGACACCCCAGCCAACAAAGATTTCATCGAAAAATGGCACAAATTCACCGGTAAAAAAGATCGCGTGACCAACGACCCAATGGAAGCGACTTACATCGGTTTCAACATGTGGGTGAAAGCGGTTGAGAAAGCGGGCACCACTGACCCAGCGAAAGTGCAAGATGCCCTGATCGGTGTTTCTGTACCGAATCTGACTGGCGGTTACGCAGCCATGATGCCAAACCATCACATCACCAAACCTGTGCTGATCGGCGAAATTCAAGACGACGGCCAGTTCGAAGTGGTGTCGGAAACCAAAGGCACAGTGGTTGGTGACGAATGGTCTGATTTCTTACCAGGCTCAAAAGACCTGATCTCTGATTGGCGTAAACCGCTGTCATGCGGCAATTTCAACGTCAAAACAGGTAAATGCGGCGGTTAATCCGTGACTGACAGGGCGGGAGAGATCCCGTCCTGATATCAGCGTTCGCGCAGAATTCATAGATTCAAAAACATAAGAGAAGACGTTTTATTTTCTCTGAGACAAGGAAAGCATGATGCGATTAATACAGGCAGGATGCAGTCGAATCATCGTGGTGGGTTTAACCCTGATGATGGGTCTCTGGAGTGTCATGGCGCAGGCGATGACCACCGATGAGGCATTAAAAGCACTGAGTGGTCGTGATTTTACGGTGAAACAAGAAGCCATCACGACCATTGCTGCCAGCGGCGAACCTTACGCAGTCGATCTGTTTACGGCGCTGGATAAAGGGGAGCTGTTTTTCCGTAAAAGTGACGAATTGATGGTTATTCGTCAGGGTGACACCTTTGTGAATTTAACCGATAAACAAGCGGTTGCCGGTGACAGTTCTGATTTCAAACGCGTGGCGATGAACAATGCGCTGCGCCGCCAAATTGCTGAATTATCAGCTCAACTGGCCTTAAATGATCCGAATGCAGAGAAACGCCTGAACGCAGTGAAATCGATGTTGGGGAAGGTGGCGGATTCTGATCGTGCAGCGCTGATTGCTCATCAACAAAAAGAGACCAATGCTAAGGTGTTAGCTGCCTATGACATGGTGATCTCATTCAGCAAATTAGTCGATAACGATGCTGCGGTTCGCCTGAGCGCTGTCGACGCACTCAGTGAAGTGCATAACCCTGAAGTCGTGGGGCAGCTGAAAGCCGTCGCGCAGAACGATGCAGACGGCAAAGTGAAAGCCGCCGCGACAGCCGCAGTGAAAAAGCTCGAACGCAGTCAGTCATTTTACAGCGGTATCGAGACCCTCTATTTCGGCATCAGCCTCGGTTCCATTTTAGTGCTCGCAGGCATTGGTCTGGCGATCACCTTTGGTGTGATGGGCGTGATCAACATGGCGCACGGCGAGATGATGATGCTGGGTACCTACACCACCTTCGTGATGCAAAAACTGTTACCCAATGAACCGGGCATTGCGTTACTGCTCTCGATTCCTGCGGCGTTTTGTGTCTCCGGCCTGATCGGAATTGTCATTGAACGCAGTGTGATCCGTTTCTTATATGGTCGCCCACTTGAAACCCTGCTGGCAACCTTTGGGATCAGCCTGCTGTTACAACAAGCGGTACGCTCGATTTTCTCGCCACTGAATCAAAGCGTGATCATGCCTTCGTGGATGAGTGGCACATGGGTGTGGAACGACTTCCTGTCGCTGACCCTGAACCGCATGTTCATCATTCTGTTTAGTCTGTTGGTTTTCGCTGGCCTGATGTGGTTGCTGAAGCGCAGTCGTCTGGGTTTGGAAGTGCGCGCTGTTTCGCAAAACCGCGCTATGGCCCGCAACATGGGCGTTCGCTCGGATTGGGTAAATGCCAGAACTTTCGGTCTGGGATCCGGCATCGCCGGCATTGCAGGTGTGGCGTTGTCTCAGCTGACCAACGTGGGCCCGAATTTAGGGCAGGGTTACATCATCGATTCCTTCATGGTGGTGGTGTTTGGTGGCGTCGGGAATTTATGGGGCACGTTGGTGGCGGGTTTGTCACTGGGTGTGGCAAACAAACTGCTGGAACCCTATGCCGGTGCAGTGCTGGCAAAAATCCTGATCCTGGTTGCGATCATTCTGTTTATTCAGAAACGCCCGCGCGGATTGTTCCCGCAACGTGCCGTGCGGTTGAGGGCTAAAAACATGCTATTCAATTCTGTACTCAAAGATAAAGCGGGCCTGTGTTTGCTCAGTGCCATTCTGGTTGGCTCGGTGCTGGTTGTGTTATCAAACCTGCTGTTGCCACATGACAGCGTGCTGTATGTCGGTTCCAACACTGTGACGCTGTTAGGCAAGTATTTGTGTTACGCCCTGCTTGCCGTGGCTCTTGATTTGGTCTGGGGTTATCTCGGCATTTTAAGTCTCGGCCACGGCGCTTTTTTTGCGCTCGGCGGGTACGCGATGGGTATGTATCTGATGCGTCAGATCAGCACACGCGGTGTGTATGGCGATCCTGTTTTGCCTGATTTCATGGTGTTCCTGAACTGGCATGAGCTGCCGTGGTTCTGGGTTGGCATGAACCATTTCTGGTTCGCCATGCTGATGGTGTTGCTGGTGCCGGGGCTTCTCGCGTTTGTGTTCGGCTGGCTGGCATTTCGCTCACGAGTGACCGGTGTTTATCTGTCGATCATGACGCAGGCGATGACCTACGCACTGCTGCTGGCGTTCTTCCGCAATGAAATGGGTTTTGGCGGTAATAACGGTCTAACCGATTTCAAAGACATCATTGGTTTTAGTCTGACCGACGATGCCACCCGTGCGGCGTTATTCCTCATTACAGCCGTTGTGCTCTGTTTGGCTTACTTGGTCTGTCGCGTGATTGTTGGCTCCAAGCTGGGACGTGTTGCGGTCGCGATCCGTGATGCAGAGATGCGTACCCGTTTTATGGGCTATCGGGTGGAATATTTCAAACTGGCGATCTTTGTGTTCTCCGCCATGTTGGCAGGGATCGCCGGCGCTTTGTATGTGCCGCAAGTTGGCATTATCAATCCGGGTGAATTCTCGCCGCTGAACTCCATTGAGCTGGTGATCTGGGTCGCTGTCGGTGGTCGAGCCACGCTCTATGGCGCGGTGGTTGGTGCGATTTTGGTCAACTATGCCAAGTCAGTATTTACCGGCATTTTGCCTGATGAGTGGCTCTACGCACTAGGCGCGCTGTTCGTGTTGGTGACGCTGTTCCTGCCAAAAGGCGTGACCGGTCTACTCAATCGCAAGGAGGCGGTGTGATGAACATGTTTGCACAAACCAAAATTTTAACACCGACCTACTGGCGTGAGCGCATGGCGCCGCCAGTGCCAGCGAAGCTCGATTTACGACATGGCGTGATCCTCTATCTGGAAGACATTAACGTCAGCTTTGATGGTTTTAAAGCGCTGAATAACCTCAACCTTTACATCAATAAAGGTGAGCTGCGTTGCATCATCGGCCCGAACGGGGCAGGCAAAAGCACGATGATGGATGTGATCACGGGAAAAACGCGCCCAGATACCGGCTCGGCGTGGTTTGGGCAGAACATCAATTTGCTGGATCTCGATGAACCGGCGATTGCCGAGGCGGGCATCGGGCGTAAATTCCAAAAACCAACCGTGTTTGAACCGCTGACGGTGGAAGAGAACCTTGAGCTGGCCATGGCGGGGAATAAAGGTGTTTGGCAAACCTTTGTCAGCAAGCTCTCTGGCGAAGATCGCGATCATCTTGAAGCAACGCTGCTGCTGATTGGTTTAGTTACTGAGCGCCATCGTCAAGCGGGTGTGTTGTCGCACGGTCAAAAACAGTGGCTGGAAATTGGCATGTTGCTGATGCAACGTCCCGAATTACTGCTGGTCGATGAACCGGTGGCGGGCATGACGCATCAGGAGATGGAACGTACCGCTGAATTACTGAAACAACTGGCTGGCAAACACTCGGTCGTTGTTGTTGAGCACGATATGGATTTCGTGCGCTCGATTGCCAATAAGGTCACGGTCTTACATCAAGGTTCGGTGCTGGCGGAAGGCACCATGAGTCAGGTGCAGGCTGATCCGAAAGTGATCGAGGTCTATCTGGGGGAATCAGCATGCTGAAGTTATCCGGTATTAATCAATTTTACGGCCAATCTCACACGCTGTGGGATCTGGATATCGAGATCGCGCAGGGCGAATGCCTCTGTCTGATGGGGCGAAATGGCGTGGGTAAAACCACGTTGTTGAATGTGTTGATGGGGCAATTGCCAGTTAAAAGCGGTCAGATTGAATTCGACGGTCAAGACATCAGCAAATTCTCAGTCGAGCGCCGCGCGGAAATTGGCATCGGTTATGTGCCGCAAGGGCGGCAGATTTTTCCGCTGCTGACGGTGGAAGAGAATCTCAAGATCGGGCTGCCTGCACGTCGCGATAACAAACGCCAGATCCCCGATCAGGTGTATGAACTGTTCCCTGTGTTGAAAGAGATGAAACAACGCCGTGGTGGCGATTTATCAGGCGGCCAGCAACAACAGCTCGCGATTGGTCGTGCGCTGGTGCTTGATCCGAAATTACTGATTTTAGATGAACCGACCGAAGGTATTCAGCCGAACATCGTCAGTGAAATTGGCGACATCATCCGCAAACTCAACCGTGATATCGGCCTGACTGTACTGTTAGTTGAACAGAAACTGCCGTTTGCCCGCAAAGTCGGCGATCGCTTCTGCCTGCTCGATCGCGGTCGTCGTGTTGCTGATGGTCTGATGGCTGATTTGAACGAAGGCTTGATCAAGGAATATCTGACGGTATGACGATGCAACCTCTGTTAACACCCGTTCAGCAAACTGGCTGGCAAGCGCATTTGTCACTTGGTTTTTCCCATCGTGGCAATCAAACCGTGCTGGCCGAGCGTCGCCAATATGGTCCGTTAACAGTACAGCGCCCGTTCTATCCCGAAGGTATGCCTTGCCATCTCTATCTGTTGCATCCACCGGGTGGCGTGGTGGGTGGCGATGAACTTGATGTGCAAATTAAGGTGGAACCAGAGGCGCATGCATTGCTGACGACACCCGGTGCGACCAAATTTTATCGCAGCGCGGGGCCACAATCGAAGGTGACGCAAACCTTTCAACTGGCAGCGGGTGCGGCTTTGGAGTGGTTACCGCAAGATAACATTCTGTTTCCCGGTGCCAATTTGCAACTGCAGAGCACCTTCCATCTGGAAAGTGATGCACGGTTGATCGCTTGGGAGTGCATCTCGCTTGGGCGGCCAGTGAATGAAGAACGATTTTTGGAAGGGCAACTCCGCAGCCGTTGGCGCATCTATCGTAATCAGCGCTTATGCCTGAACGAATCGTTGCGGGTGCTGGATGCCGCCGATCTCGATCGTCGGGCTGGTTTAGCGGGTTATCCGTTGGTCGCAACCCTCATCGCATCGCCTTGTTCTGAAACAGAACGGGAATTGGTGCGCGAATTACTGCAAAGCTACGCCGCACCAGCTGGTGTGACCTTACTCAATGACTTACTGATTGTGCGCTTGTTGGGTGCACACAATGAGCCGTTACAACAATTAATGCAGACGATTTGGCAAGCATTACGCCCGACGGTGATTGGGTGCCCCGCATGTCGTCCGCGGATCTGGAATACCTGATTACGGTTTACAAGGAGAAAAAGATGGATCTGACCCCTCGTGAAAAGGACAAGTTACTGCTGTTTACTGCCGCACTGGTGGCCGAGCGACGTAAAGCGCGTGGTTTAAAACTCAATCGATTGCGCTGATCAGTGCGGCGATTTTGGAAGGGGCCCGCGATGGCCTGACGGTCGCGGAGTTGATGAATTACGGTCGCACCATTCTGACTCGCGATGAGGTGATGGATGGCATACCCGAGATGATCCCCGATGTGCAAGTCGAGGCAACATTCCCTGACGGCACCAAGCTGGTCACTGTTCATCAACCTATCATTTAAGGAGCGCCTATGATCCCCGGAGAAATTCAGGTTGCTGATGGCGATCTGTTACTGAATGAAGGCCGAGCAACGTTACAGGTGGCCGTTGCCAATACAGGCGATCGCCCAATCCAGATCGGCTCGCATTACCATTTTTTTGAAACCAACCCTGCCTTGCAGTTTGATCGCGCAGCCACACGTGGTTTTCGCCTTGATATCCCAGCTGGCACTGCTGTGCGTTTCGAACCAGGTCAGACACGCACTGTCTCGTTGGTGGCATACGCGGGGCGCCGCCATGTGTATGGCTTTCGCGGCGATGTGATGGGGCCGTTAGATGAGGGTGCACAGCACGAACAGGGAGTTCAGGCATGAGTATTATTTCCAGACAAGCCTATGCCGATATGTTCGGCCCAACTACGGGTGATCGCGTGCGGTTGGCTGACACCGAATTATGGCTGGAAGTGGAAAAAGATTTCACCATTTACGGCGACGAAGTGAAATTTGGTGGTGGTAAGGTTATTCGTGATGGTCAGGGGCAAGGGCAAGCACTGAGCCGTGATTGCCTTGATTTGGTGATCACCAATGCGTTGATTATCGATCACTGGGGTATCGTCAAAGCGGATATCGGCGTTAAAAATGGCCGTATCGCGGGCATCGGCAAAGCCGGTAACCCTGATGTGCAACCAGGCGTGACGTTAGTGATTGGCCCCGGCACTGAAGTGATCGCAGGGGAAGGCTCGATTGTCACAGCGGGTGGTATCGACAGCCACATTCATTTCATTTGTCCGCAGCAGATCGACGAAGCGCTCTGCTCTGGCGTGACTACGATGTTAGGCGGTGGCACAGGCCCCGCGACGGGCACCAATGCCACCACCTGTACACCGGGCCCTTGGTATATGGCGCGTATGCTCGAAGCAGCAGAAAGCCTGCCGATGAACTTGGGTTTCCTCGGGAAAGGAAATGCCAGCTTACCCGATGCGCTGCATGAGCAGGTTGCTGCCGGTGCGATTGGCCTGAAATTACACGAAGATTGGGGTTCTACCCCCGCGTCGATTGATAACTGCCTGAATGTGGCGGAAGAGACCGACACGCAAGTGGCTATTCACACCGACACGCTCAACGAAAGCGGTTTTGTCGAAGACACACAGGCTGCGATTGGTGATCGCACAATTCACACCTATCCCACCGAAGGTGCGGGAGGTGGTCATGCCCCCGATATCATCAGAGCGTGCGGGTTGGCGAACGTGCTGCCGTCGTCCACCAATCCAACGCGCCCTTACACTGTGAATACGGTCGATGAGCATCTCGATATGTTGATGGTTTGCCACCATCTCGACCCCGCCATTCCTGAAGATGTCGCGTTTGCGGAATCACGTATTCGTCGTGAAACCATCGCGGCGGAAGATATTCTGCATGACCTCGGCGCATTCTCGATGATTTCGTCCGATTCCCAAGCAATGGGACGTGTCGGCGAGGTGATCACTCGCACTTGGCAGACAGCTCACAAAATGAAAGTGCAACGCGGCAGCCTCGGTGGCGACCCTGCACGGCATGACAATACGCGTATTAAACGCTATATCGCCAAATACACTATTAACCCGGCATTAGCGCACGGCATCAGCCATGAAGTCGGTTCGATTGAACCGGGCAAATTGGCCGATTTGGTGCTGTGGCGTCCGGCTTTTTTTGGTGTCAAACCATCCATGATTTTGAAAGGTGGAATGATTGCAGCGGCACCAATGGGTGATGCCAATGCATCGATTCCCACGCCGCAACCGGTGCATTTCCGCCCGATGTTTGGTGCGCTCGGTCGTGCGATGCATTCGACACGCATGACGTTCCTGTCTGGCTTGGCTATTCGCTCTGGTTTGCCTGCACAACTGGGGTTAAACAGCTTGATTGGGGAAGTGAAAAACTGCCGTTCGGTGAAGAAAGCACACATGATCCACAACGACTGGCAGCCGTTGATTGAAGTCGACAGCCAGACCTATCAGGTGCGCGCCAATGGTGAATTGCTGACGTGCGAACCGGCTGCGGTGTTGCCAATGGCGCAGCGCTATTTCTTATTTTGAAACTGCCAATCTGAGAGAAGAACATGATTCGATTAACACAACGTTTAAAGACAGAAGAAGCAGCAGGGAAAGTAGTTTTCAGTACGCTGATATTGCCGATCGATCTGCGCATAAAAAGTCGCCTGAAAGTCACACTCGATAACGGTGATACCGCTGGTTTGTTTTTAACTCGCGGTCAGCTATTACGTGGCGGCGAATGTTTGACTGACGATGCGGGCTCCGTTGTCGTGATGGTAAAAGCTGCTGAAGAGCAGGTCTCCACAGTGCGCTGTGATGACCCATTACTACTAAGTCGTATTTGCTATCACCTCGGTAATCGCCATGTACCGCTGCAAATCGAGGCTGGTTTCGCCCGTTATCAGCACGATTATGTGCTCGATGAAATGGTGGTGGGTTTAGGTGGTTCGGTTGCGGTTGAACTTGCCCCATTTGAACCAGAAGCGGGCGCGTACCAATCGCAAGCGGGCGCAGGGCATCACCATCATCATGATGATCACGAACATGGTCACAGCCATGATCATCCGCATATTCATGCGGCCAATGCAGCGACCATCGTGCCGATGCATGGCTTTTTGAAAACATCATAATCAAACAAAAGGAATTGAATATGAACAAATCACGTATGACCACTGCAATCGCTTTGATGTTACTGGCTACACCTGCCTTTGCTCACCCTGGGCACATGGAGCACGGCTTTTCATCGGGAGTGTTGCATCCGCTGACTGGTCTTGACCATGTGATGATGTTACTGAGCAGCGGCTTTCTGGCGGCATTAACAGGTCGTCGCTTATCGCTACCATTACTGACCCTGCTGGCCATGGTGACTGGCACCGCTGCGGGCGTGCTGTTGGGCGGCAATAATCTGGTGGAACCGCTGGTGCTGGCCTCACTCTGGTTTGCTGGTGCCTTGATGTTTGCACCGAATCGCTTGTCAGTGTTGAGCTGGATGATGCCTTGCTTTGCGCTGTTCCATGGTTGGGCGCATGGCATTGAAGCACCTATTGGGCAAGTCGCGTTGTTTACTGTGGGAGCCGTGGCTTCATCGCTGGTGTTGCTGGCCGTGGGTTATGCGATTGGTAGCAAAGCGAATCAATTTACATGGTTGAAACAAGGCTGGGCGGCAGCGGTGTTTGCCTCGGCGTCAGTTCTGTTGGTGGGTTAATCCATGACTTTTTCAGCGCTTAATCAAACTTCGCCCGTCAGTTGGTTACAGCTGTTCCAATTGATGAGCCCTAATTTGCCCGTGGGTGGGTTTACCTATTCGCAAGGGTTGGAATGGGCTGTTGAAACGGGTTGGGTTAAAAACGTCGCTGAATTTGAACAATGGCTGACTGATCAAATGGACGAAGGGCTGGTCTATCTCGACTGGCCGCTTCTCAATCGCCTTTATGCTGCCGTTCAGCAAGACGATCTCGCGGCTTTTGTAGACGCTATCGATTTGCTGGTCGCGAGTCGCGAAAGCGAAGAGTTCCGCTTGGAAGAGGGGCAGCGCGGTGATGCGTTTTATCGTGTGATCAAAGATTGGCGCATTCCTGGAAGTGCCGATATGGCCGTTCATCTTAAACGTTCGCAACTGGCCGGCATGGCATGGTTTGGCGCAAAAAACAGCCTCAGTGTCGAGCAACTGGCGTTGGGCTGGGGGTTCGCATTGCTGGAGGGTGCTGTCATGGCGGCCATTAAATTAGTGCCAATCGGTCAGCAGGCCGGTCAGACCTTGTTACGAAAATTATCCGTGCAACTGCCTGAAAAATACAAACGGGCTTGCGCCGTGCAAGACGATGAGATCGGCGGCAGTTTAACCTGCCTCGCCATCGCCAGTGCATGCCACGAAATACAATACACGCGGTTATTCCGCTCATAACCAGATTGGAAAGGACACTCTTATGACTCAAACATCATCTCCATTACGAGTTGGCGTTGGTGGGCCGGTTGGCTCAGGCAAGACTGCGCTGTTAGAAGTATTATGTAAAAAGATGCGCGATCACTTTGAGATCGCCGTTGTCACTAACGATATTTACACCAAAGAAGATCAGCGAATCTTAACCGAAGCAGGTGCGTTAGCTGCCGAGCGCATTGTCGGCGTGGAAACTGGTGGCTGCCCGCACACGGCGATCCGCGAAGATGCCTCGATGAATCTGGCCGCTGTTGAAGCGTTAAGTGAGAAATTCGGCAATCTCGACGTAGTCTTCGTTGAGAGCGGTGGCGACAACCTGAGTGCTACCTTCAGCCCTGAATTGGCTGATATGACCATCTATGTGATTGATGTGGCGGAAGGGGAGAAAATTCCACGCAAAGGCGGGCCAGGCATTACGAAATCCGATTTATTGGTGATCAATAAAATCGATTTGGCCCCGTATGTGGGTGCGCGCTTAGATGTAATGGAATCAGACACGAATCGTATGCGCCCGGAAAAGCCGTGGACCTTTGCCAATCTGAAGACTGGTCAGAGATCG
>CAIZDF010000253.1 GCA_903931645.1 uncultured Tolumonas sp. | reverse complement strand
TGGCTGCAGCTCGTAATATTAGTTCTTCTTTGGATCAACAGATTGGCAGCGCAATTTCGCGGCAGGTAACGACTGGGGTGATCATTACCTTACTGGTTTTATTGGCTATGTGGTGGAGTGCGAACCGTATTGTGGCGCCAATGCGTACGGTGGTGGAGCGTCTGAATGAGATTGCCAGTGGTGATGGTGATTTGACACAACGCCTGCAGATCCAAAGTCAGGATGAGATGGGCGCACTGGCGCGGGCATTTAACCTGTTCCTGGATAAATTGCAGGGCACGATCACTCAGGTGGTCGGTGCCGTGGAAGGCACTCGTAACACCGCTCAACAGGCGAATTCTGTTGCCGGACAAACACGTGATCGTCTGCAATATCAGTTCCGCGAAATCGATCAGGTGGCTGCTGCATTTGAAGAGATGCATGCTACTTCGGCCAATATTGCTGATCGCGCGGGTCAGGCGGTGGAAGCTGCGGATGAAGCAGAACATGCGGCACAACACGGTAAATCGGTCGTAGAAGAAAGCCTGCAGGCGATGGACTCACTGATGCGATATATCAGTGATGCTAAACCACAAGTGGAACGTCTGGCAGAAAATAGCAATAACATTAATAAGATACTGGATGTTATCAAAGGTATCGCCGAGCAAACCAATCTGTTGGCATTAAATGCGGCTATTGAAGCGGCTCGTGCCGGTGAACAGGGGCGTGGTTTTGCGGTGGTAGCTGATGAAGTGCGTAATCTGGCATCCCGGACACAAGATTCTGTTGGCCAGATCCACAATGTGATTAATGAATTACAAGGTGGTACCAACCGCGTGGTGACGGCGATTTTAGGCAGTCATAAGCAGGCGGATGAAACCTTACACAATGTGCAGCAATCGGTGGGCGTGTTAGAGCAAATTACCCGTTCGATTGGCGTAATTCAGGATATGAATGCGCACATTGCTCATGCAGTACAAGAGCAAAGCAAGGTGAGTGGCGATATCAGTAGCAGCGTGAGTAACATCCGCGATGTCAGCAGTGACATTACCGGCATGGCTGACACCTCTGCAGATAATGCTGGCAAACTGAATGATCTAGCCAATCAGCAACAAGAGTTGATGTCACACTTTAAGGTCTGATTCAGAAGCCATGTTGGCAATAGTAAAAAGGCGCGTTAATTTACGCGCCTTTTTGTTTGTACGATTAGTGGTTATTTCATTTGCGCAAAACAACGTTCTGCGGCAGCCAACGTTTCTGCAATATCTGCATCACTGTGAGCGAGTGACAGGAAACCGGCTTCATAAGCTGAAGGGGCCAGATAAACACCATCTTGCAACATCAAATGATAGAAACGTTTAAATGCATCAATATCACAACGGCCAACTTGCTCAAAACAGGTAATTTCCGGCTCATCAGTAAAGAAGAAACCAAACATTGCACCGACATAGTTAACTGACAGTGGGATGCCGTGTTTTGCTGCTGCCGCTTTCAGCCCTTCGGCAACTTGTTTAGTTTTTGCTGCGAGTATGTCGTAAATACCGGGTTCTTGAATCGCGTTCAGCATGGCTAAACCGGCTGCCATCGCTACCGGATTACCCGACAATGTACCTGCCTGATAAACCGGGCCGGTTGGTGCAATATAGGCCATGATCTCTTTCTTGCCACCGAACGCACCCACCGGCATACCGCCACCGATGATTTTACCAAGCGTGGTTAAGTCGGGGATCACACCATAATAACCCTGTGCACCTTGTAAACTGACACGAAAACCGGTCATTACTTCATCGATAATCAGCAAGGCACCATATTGATCGCATATCGCTCGTAAGCCTTGCAAAAAGCCTGGTTGTGGCGGAATGCAGTTCATATTGCCAGCTACCGGTTCAACGATGATACAAGCAATATCGTTACCATAACTGGCAAATGTCGCTTCCACTGATGCTAGGTCGTTATAAGTACAAGTTAAGGTATGTTTCGCAAAATCAGCCGGAACACCCGGTGAGTTGGGTTGGCCTAATGTCAGTGCACCGGAGCCCGCTTTCACCAGCAGACAGTCGGCATGGCCGTGATAACAACCTTCGAATTTCACGATCTTATCGCGTTTGGTGTAACCCCGTGCCAGACGAATAGCACTCATGGTCGCTTCAGTACCGGAGTTCACCATGCGCACCATTTCCATAG
>CAIZDF010000252.1 GCA_903931645.1 uncultured Tolumonas sp. | reverse complement strand
GTATTACGATGCGATAAAAGTAATGGTGACGGAATTTTAATTTAGTGGGTAATACGCAACAAAATGGATTTTTGATGTTTGAGTTACTTTCCCTCTTCAACCTGAGTCACCCTCTTTTCTGTTGTGCGCTAGTTATGCAGCCCATCAAAAATTTGCGTGCAATAGCAGAAATTAGTGATGTTCGGTAATTTCTTTACTGCTTTTCTGTCTTTCTGACTTATATTTCCAACATTGAAACTTACTCAAGATACATATGTAACAAAACTTTGTTACATTGATTTTTACGATACCTTCAGTGTCCGGAGTGCCTGATCTGGTATCAATAACCAATGGAGTGAATTTAGATGGCAAGAGTATGGGTAACTGGTGACGCAGTCGTTGATTTGATCCCGAATGGCGAAACCAACTATCTGAAATGCCCGGGCGGTGCGCCTGCCAATGTGGCTGTAGCGATTTCCCGTCTTGGCGGAGACAGTGCCTTTTTTGGCCGTGTTGGTCAGGATCCGTTGGGCCGTTTTATGAAACAAGTATTGCAAGATGAAGGTGTTGATACCAACTACATGCAGCTTGATAAAGATCACCGGACATCAACGGTGATTGTCGATTTAGATGACCAGGGCGAACGCAGTTTTACCTTTATGGTGAAACCAAGTGCTGATCAGTTCCTGCAACCACAAGATGTACCGGCATTTCAGAAAGGTGAATGGCTGCATGTCTGCTCAATTGCACTGGCCAATGAGCCATCACGTTCAACGACACTCGCAGCAATGAAAGCGATCAAAGCTGCTGGTGGTTATGTTTCATTTGATCCGAATCTGCGTGAAGAAGTCTGGCTAAGCCCTGCTGATTTAAAACCGGTTGTACTACAAGCCGTTGCGCTGGCCGATGTGGTGAAATTCTCTGACGATGAATTACTGTTTCTGACTGAACAAGTGGATTTGCAAACTGCGCTGAGCTGGCTGAATGAGCAATATAACCTGCCATTGGTTGTGATCACGCAAGGGAAAAAAGGCGCGCTAGTCATTCATAACAACGAACAACAGCTTGTAACGGGGAAGCCTGTTAATCCTGTTGATACTACTGGTGCCGGTGATGCGTTTGTTGGCGGCTTACTGGCAGGGCTGGTTGCTTCAGACAATTGGCAAGACAGCGAGAATTTATTATCAATCATCCGTCAGGCTAATGCCTGCGGCGCATTAGCAACAACGGCGAAAGGTGCTATGACGGCATTACCCACTGCAACCCAATTGGTTGAGTATTTAGCTTAAATTAGCAGATTTAGCTTCGGTGTCTGATAGTAGAAATAAGGCATAACGGACACCGAAGCATTGAGTACAAATCCCAGATTGGAAACATAAATAATTTTCTTTAGTTAATCTATTCAGCTAATCGATTCAGTCATTATATCAGCCAAAAATAAAGCGGAGCCTTTTATAAACAAGCCCCGCTCACAATCAAACTAAATCATAAAAACAATCACTTCCGCCCTAACATAGCCGCACAAATAAAGAATTTTGCAATTCCATTATGGTCTTTTTTAATCCTGGCCACTACACGCTCCTTGTCAACAAGCTCCCAGTTTTCGCTGCGTGAACGTGGAGATTTAATACCTGAACACATCAGATATTCCATAAACAAATGTGCATTTTTAATCTCAGTTAAGTGCGAATCCATAACGATGAAGGCTCCATTTAATAGGATAAGGATATTATTTATCAATTCGGTTTAACATTGGTAGCATTTACACCTTCTTGCAATTGATCACCGATCAACACAATTCAGGTACTTATATTATAGTTCACTTTATTAAGCTTATCGGGAAAACAAAAGAAAATACTTACGATTTGACGAATAAGTCACAAATACCGATTTTAATTTATTTATTTTAAAATGATGCATT
>CAIZDF010000251.1 GCA_903931645.1 uncultured Tolumonas sp. | reverse complement strand
TCTTGCAACCGATTGAACCACACGCTGATCAGCTGTGGAGCAACTACATTCGCGGTGTCGTGAAATATTTGTTGGAAAAAGACGTGAGCCTAAAAGGGCTGAACATGGTGGTCGCCGGTAACGTTCCACAAGGTGCAGGTTTGAGCTCTTCTGCGTCATTGGAAGTGGCGATCGGTGAATCTTTCAACCAAGCTTATCAGTTAGGTTTGAGTCCGGCAGCTATTGCGCTGAACGGTCAGGAAGCAGAAAACAAGTTTGTTGGTTGTAACTGCGGCATCATGGATCAAATGATTTCCGCCAGTGGTCAGAAAGATCACTCGTTGTTGTTAGATTGCCGTTCACTGGAAACCCGACTGGTCAAAATGCCCGATGATTTGGCTGTGCTGATCGTGCATTCCAACGTGAAACGTGGTCTGGTTGATAGTGAATACAATACCCGCCGTAAACAATGTGAGCAGGTCGCGGACTTTTTTGGTGTGAAAGCACTGCGTGATGTGTCGCTGGCACAACTGCAATCTGCTGCAGAGCAAGGCAAGCTAGAGCCAGTGGTTTATCAACGTGCTCGTCATGTGATCACTGAAAATGCACGCACTTTGGAAGCTGCGGATGCATTGGAAGCAGGCAACCTGGAAAAAATGGGTGTCCTGATGGCCGAATCGCATAACTCGATGCGCGATGATTTTGCGATCACTGTGCCTGCTATTGATGCGTTGGTTGAAATCCTGCAAAAACATATCGGTACAGACGGCGGTGCTCGTATGACCGGTGGTGGTTTTGGTGGTTGTGTGGTGGCTTTGTTGCGCCCGGCGCGTGTGGCAGAAGTTATTGCGGCTGTTGAAGCGGAATATCCGCTGAAAAGTGGCCTGAAGCCAACTTGTTATGTTTGCAAAGCCAGTGCGGGTGCCGGCCAATTTTAATCGGAGCAGTTCATGACACAACTCATTGAGTTAGAAAATGACGCCGGATTGCAGCTGAAGCTGATGACAACAGGGGCTGCCCTGTTGTCATTAAATGTTCCCGTTGGCGATGGCTACCGGAATGTGCTGCTAGGTTGTTCTCCAGAACAATACGCCAGCCAACAGGTTTATCTAAATGCCATGGTAGGTCGTTTTGCCAACCGTATTGGCGGATCAGTGTTGCATTATCAAGGTCAAACTCATCACTTGGTCCCAAGTCAGGGCGAAAATTGCCTGCATGGTGGTAAAGACGGGTTTGATCGTAGAGAGTGGCATATTGTCAGCCAGCAGGCTGATAAAGTCGTGCTGTCACTGCATTCCCCAGATGGTGACCAAGGCTTCCCCGGCGAGTTTGACACCACATTGACATATTCACTACAAGGCACTGATTTAGTGATCGAGATTGAGGCGACAGTCTCTAAACCTTGTCCGGTGAATATGACTTGTCATGGCTATTTTAATCTCGATGGAAAACGCAGTGATGTTCGCGATCATGAATTGATGGTGAATGCGAATGACTATCTACCCATCGATGGCATGGGAATTCCTTTATCTGCTCCACAACCGGTGGAAGCTGCGTTAGATTTGCGTCATCAGCGTTGCTTGCGTGAGCAGTGGTTGAGTCATCCGCAGTTGGTGTCTGCGAAAGGGTTTGATCATTGCTATGTATTAGCAACCGATGGCCCAGAACAAATTGCTGCTCATTTGGTTTCTGCCGATAAAAAGTTGGCGATGGATGTTCTGACTGATCAACCTGGGTTACAAATTTACACCGGTAATTATCTGGCAGGGGCGCCTGCTGGTAGCGAAGAGTCTTATCATGACTATGAAGGTATTTGTCTGGAAACGCAGTTATTTCCAGATAGCCCGAATCGTCCTGAGCTGGGTGATCCTTGGTTATTGCCGGGGCAAACGTATTGCCATCTAACCCGTTACCGTTTTATTGCACAATAAATTCTGCTTACTCTATTAAAGCCGGAACATTTTCCGGCTTTTCCTTCTGCCTATCCGTACATTTAGTTAAAATAGCCGACCTTATTCTGAGCGCCTCCGGAGACACCATGCCGCATCACGGGCAACCCATAACTCTTTCTATCGATACTCTTACTGATAAGGGTGATGGCATTGCCAATTGGCATGACCGCAAGATTTTCATTCCCGGTACACTTCCTGGTGAACAGGTGGAGGTGACGTTGCATGGCATCAAGCCTAAATACGCGCAGGCTGATCTGATCCGTATCATTCAAGCGCATTCACAACGAATAGAACCACATTGCAGCTATACAGAATGCGGTGGTTGCCAGCTGGC
>CAIZDF010000250.1 GCA_903931645.1 uncultured Tolumonas sp. | reverse complement strand
CACCATGATGCCATCATTCAGCGACTGACCATTAGTGCCCGTACCACCGCCGCGCGGTGAAAACGTAATGTGACGATATACCGGCTCTGACGCCAGTTTCAGCATTAATGCGATATCGTCCGTGGTTTTCGGGTGCACTACCGCCTGTGGTAACCACTGATACACACTGTTATCAGTCGCCACAGCCAGACGGCTGGAATAAGAAGAATCAATATCGCCACTGAATCCGGCGCGCGCTAATGACGCCAGAAAAGCAATATAAGGTTGTTTCAGGCTGTCTTGGGGTGTCAGTCTCGGGATCATGCTGTCTTCCTGATCATGGTGCTGATATTCGAAATATTGAGTATCCAAGCGACGAGAGTGGATATATATGCATATTACACCATTCCATGGTGCAAGCGGAAAGCGAAATGGTACGCAAGCCAGTCATCACTATCAATGGATAGCGTCACTAAAAGGCTAAATGAATTGGTTAATACGCAGGAATAGATAGAAAGAGATCAATGTCACAGATCGTTTTTGCTCAAAAATAGAGATTGCCAGCTGGCTCACAAAACAACAACGCCAATGGCTTGCACATTTGCACCGCTGTTATCAGTTAGATATGGTTAACCCAAGAAAAGTTCCCAAGAAATTAAAAAAAACTTTTCAGAGACTAAACCAAGCCTGAGGTTAATCAGGCATCCCTCATAACAAGGAAAGATGACGATGAAAAAACTGAACGTATTAGTGCCTAGCGTACTAGCTCTGTTCGTAGCTTCTGCCGCTCACGCTACTGCTACTTTCGACACCCCTCAGGGTAAACTGAGCATCGGTGGTGACGTTGAATATAACGTTGATGCACATCACACTGATGGTGGTGGTACAAATCAAAATCACTATGCTTCTAACAGCGGTCGTATCGACATTACTATCGCCGGTGAACGTGCGCTGGCAAACGGTAACTTTGCCGGTGTGACTGTTCAGCCACAGGTAAGACAGGGTAATGGTAACACTACTTCTGATGATGCCTTTTTCACTTTCGGTGTAAAAAATGACTGGGCTTACAAAATCGGTCATTTCGAAGCCTATGATCTGACCCCTGCTGGCCAGGACACCTGGGCTGGTGGTTATGAAATGTACAAAGCGTCTGAAGCACGTGGTCGTTCTGACGGCGGTATGCTGATCAACAAAATTGTAGGCCCAATGTACTACGAACTGGGCGCCATGATTGGTGATTACACTTCAGGTGACACAACTGGTTCTAACACTCAGCCAAACACTGCATTTGCCACCCGAACTGGTACTGATTCTGATGGTAACGCAGTATACACAAATGAGTATTTATATGAAGGCTCAACCGTTGTTGCACATAAAGCTAAAGACGTTGTAGTTTTGCGCCCTGTAGTTGCTTATACCGGTGATGTAGTTTCTGCTGCATTAGGTGGCGAATTCAATGTTGTAACCGATGCATACCAAGACGCTAAAGGTAACGACCTGTCCAAACGCAACGGTGTTGGTGGTAACGTAACATTTAAAGTTAACTCTGACCTGAGCATCGTGACTCGCGCAGCTTATCTGGATGCAGTAGCCAACAACCAATACAGCTTGGGTGCTGGTGCACAATACCAGAACTTCTGGTTAGGCTACCTGTATGGTAACGAAAAAGTTAAATCAGACACTGATTTAGGCATCGCAGCAGACATGAAAGCAGACGCTCATGAAGTGTATGCTTCTTACAAAATCCCATCAGTTATGGGCTTAGACAACTTCGACATGTATCTGGGTGCATACTGGACTCAACAGTTGGCTAAAGATGATGCAAGTTCAAAACTGGCTAAACCAACTGATTACGGTTCACGCGTACGTTTCAAATACTTCTTCTAATCTGCCTGAGCAGATGGCGTAAGCCAGAAGTAAATGCCTATTGGACCCTCGCTTCGGCGGGGGTTTTTTGTTATTGCACCGGACTCATTATCCTTTGATAATCAGCTCATCTTTTTCTTTCTGATAAAACCTGAATATGACCTTCTCTCGCCTTTGCCGTCTATTCCTGCTGACATCAGGTTTATTCTGTTTTCTGGCCCAAGCCAGCACGGATAATTATGCGCAACATGCACAACAGACCTGTCAAACGATGGTGGCTTACCGTATGGGCTCGTTATTGGATATTCAGGTTACCGAGGTGAAACCGCTGACAGTTCAAAATAAATGGTTGGTGACCGGGGAAGTGAAAAAGCAAAAACCGGCGGTTACTTTTGCCTGCTTATTGATATTAAAAGAGAACAAGATGGAATTAGAAAAACTGGAATTGTTTCAGGTTAAACAACAGACGAAATAATCTGCAGTCAACGTTGCCAGACAAACATTGAGAATTCGTTTTCTCAATTATAAAAAATTACTCGCCTGCGATGGATAGTTCACCTTTACCGGCTATAGGTAAATAGATAGTGAATGTCGTACCGATGCCTTCTGTGCTCACAACGTCAATACGCCCTTTGTGTTTTTGAAT
>CAIZDF010000249.1 GCA_903931645.1 uncultured Tolumonas sp. | reverse complement strand
TGTGCATGTGGGGCCATTAGAGTCATGATGCCTCCTGCGGTGTAGTTGAGCGACGAGACGGGCGTCGTGTTTGTTGTTTGGCTGCTTTAGCCGCTTCGCGTTCTGCGGCTTCACGTTCCATGCGTTCACGGTGCGCGGCGCTGTTGTCACACGTGCGTTTGGTTTTTTGTTCCATACGCCACTGACGGTTGAGCTCTTGTTGCCCCCAGTCAAAATACTGTGTCAGCGGAATCGCCGCCGGACAGACATAGGAACAAGAGCCGCACAACAGACACTCTTCCAGCCCCATATTTTTTGCGGTGTTCAGATTGTCGACCTTGATCTCAACGACCATATCCAGTGGCGGCAGGCTCATCGGGCAGACATCCATGCAACGGCCACAACGTACACAAGCGCTGGCTTGTGGTTTTGGCAGCTCGTTTTGTGTCAGCAATAACAGACCACTGGTGCCTTTGGTGACTGGCTCATGAATATCGGTAATCGCACGCCCCATCATTGGGCCACCGAGCACCATACGGGCGGCATCTTCTTTTAAGCCGCCACACTGCTCGATCAGCTCCGACACTGGCGTACCAATCGGTACCATCAGATTAGTTGGTTCTTCAATCGCGCCACCGCTGACAGTCACGACACGATGGGTTAGTGGTTTTTCAAAGCGAATAGCGTTAAAGATGGCAATACAGGTGCCGACGTTTTGTACCAGTACGCCCATTTCGGTGGAACGTTTCCCCTGTGGGATCTGCATACCCGTTACGGCTTCGATCATCTGTTTGGCTGAGCCCATCGGGTATAAAGCCGGTAATGCTACGACATCCATATCAGCTTCTAACTCACACAATGCGTCGAGGGTTGCCAACGCATCAGGTTTGTTATCTTCGATGCCGATATACACGCGTTTAGCTTTGGTGATCTGTTTCAGATAGCGAATGCCACCAATCAGTTGTTCACCTTGTTCCTGCATCAAGCGATCATCTACGGTCAGGTAAGGCTCACATTCACTACCGTTGATGATCAGCGTTTCGATTGGGAAACGCAGGCTCATGCGAATTTTGTCGGCTGCCGGGAACATCGCGCCACCCATGCCGACAATACCGGCTTGTTCGATCAGCGACAGTAATGCATCACGTTCCGGCAGCTCTTCATACCGCATCAGCGATTTGCTGCTTTCCTGTTTCACCTGATCGACCTTGATGGTAATGGTCTGTTTTTCCAGATTGATTTCGGTGATATCGCCGGCCAGTGGTGCATGCACCGGCGATGACGCACGACCGTTGCCTTTAGCCAGCAACTGATTCCCGATCACACGATCACCGACTTCCACCACCGGTACGGCTGGGGCTCCGGTGTGTTGTTTCAGCGACACAATTAAGCGGCGTGGCAGCTTCATCGCCTTGATCGGGCTCTGACTGGTCAGATGTTTATGTCCATCAGGATGCACACCACCATGCGGTTTGATCTTGGCCTTAAGCATGATTCCATTCTCCTGCTGGGCTGGTTCCTGGTTTGCTGACTTGCAATGTCAATGCAGGGTCGGCATAGAGATTGACGCCACCGTGCGGGCAGACTTTGACGCAAGCGCCACAACCGGTGCAGGCATCGGCAATCACCCCATGTAACTGACGAGTGGCACCCACAATCGCGTCGTAAGTGCACTGCTTGATACAACGGCCACAACCATCGCAGCTGCTCATATCAATCGCCGCCACAACAGGCCCTTGCTGGTCATCGGCATTCAGGCTGACACCCAACACAGCGGCAATCTTCTGCGCCAGCACCGTACCGCCCGGAGGGCAAACAGTTGGGGCCGCTTCACCGCGCGCCATTGCCTTGGCCGCTTGCGCACAACCGGGGTAACCGCATTGCCCGCAGTGACCGTGCGGTAACAAATCGTTGATAGCTTCCGCCAGAGGGTCACCTTCCACCTTAAAGTGGATCGCGGCATAACCCAGCGCATAACCGATCACGGCCGCGAACAGCGGAATGGCCACTACTGCTAGTAAAGTCATCATTGTGATTCTCCTTAACCCGCCAGACCCGCAAAGCCGGCAAATGACAATGCCAGAATGCCTGCAGTGATAAAGTTGAGTGGAACACCACGGAATAAATCAGGTAACTGCGCGCGCTCCTGACGTTCACGTAAGCCGGAAAACAACACCATCACCAGCGAATAACCCAGCGCCGAGCTGAACGAGAAGAACAGACATTTAATGAAGCTCAGGTCTTCTTCGATAACCAGCAACGCTACCCCCAGCACCGCACAGTTGGTGGTGATCAACGGCAGGAAGATCCCCAGCGTGCGATACAGCTCAGGGCTGTATTTGGCGACAAACAGTTCGGTTAACTGCACCAGCGATGCAATAACCATGATGAAAGAGATAAGACGCAGATAACCGAGCCCGAGTGGGTCTAACACGGCGTAGTTCAGCACCCAGCTTACACAACTCGATACCGTAATAACGAAGGTAGTGGCCATCGACATGCCAATGGCAGATTCGATTTTATTGGTCACCCCCATGAATGAGCACAGCCCCAAAAAGCGGGACAGCACTACATTATTCACCAGCCCGTTGGCCAGTATGATTAGCAGCAGTTCATGCATTCCGTTTGCCTCTCTTAAACCCAGATGCAAGGGAAAATGCGAAACTTATGCCAAAAATTGTGTGCTGCATCACAGTGAGGCGTTGCCCCATAACGAGGCATTTGGATCTGACAAAACCGGACTTTGATTGCGTTAAAGCCGACAGCACGCCGCTATTTTTGTCGCTATAAGCCTATTTTTTGTATGGTTTTGTTCTGGATATGACAAGCGAGCCAGTTGATCACATCAAAAGCAGTTTTTCGGAATGACTCTTGCTTTTATCAAACAGGTCTGGCGACAACCACATCACAGATTCATCAACACCGACAAATTGTCTGATTGCTCACAGCTGGCGATTAAGCGCATGTAGCATAGGAAGGAGAGGGTATGAACATCCTGCAAAACTATATCCCTGAGACCACCGGAGCGGTCTGCATCAACAGTGCCAGCTTACAGCAAATGCTATCTGTGCTGCCGATGGAACTGTTTTATGGTGTGGTTGAGCAATCTTCCGTTGGGATATCGATAACCGACCCGAAAGCAAACATTCTGTATTGTAATACTGCTTTTTGTCGTGCCACCGGCTATAAGCGTGGTGAGTTGCAATATCGCAACCATAATATTCTGGCCAGCCAGCAAACCCCGAAATCGCGTTATCAGGCGATGTGGCATCAATTATCTCAGCATCAACCGTGGACTGGCCGTCTGATCAACAAACGGAAAGATGGCTCTTTATATTTGGCGGAAGTGACCGTCACGCCAGTGGTCAACGGCGAAGGCCAGATCACGCACTATCTGGGCATGCACCGCGATATCAGCGAACAATTTGCGCTGGAACAGCGGGTGCACAACCAAAAAGCGATGATTGAAGCGGTGCTCGATGCCGCCCCAACTGCCATTGCTGTGCTTGATGAACATCATCAAGTGGTGCTCGATAACCTGACCTACAAAACCTTACGCACCGACCTGCGTGGTAACGAACCTTATACCGCTCTGGGTTTTACACCGGGAGCCCAACGCCCTGATCGTGACCAGCTGTGGCCACTGACCATTCGTGGTCGTCAGCGCTGGTTCAGCATTCTGATCCAACCACTGTCGGAATTGAATGAAGAGGCCAGCAACTATTTTGGCGACGGGAAAAAACCGTGCGCGTTGTTGATGATCAGCGATCAAACTGAACGCCGTCAGCAGATCGAACAATCACGGCTGGAACAACTACGTATGCAGGTGGAAGAACAAACCCTGTTCTCTGCTATTCGGGAAACGCTGGATGTAGCGATGGTGCAAAGCCAAGCGCCACTCAACATGCTGCAAGCTGCGTTACGTTTGGAAGCTAATCCCGACAGCCGGGCAGCGATTGCCATTCACACCGCATTAGAAGCTGGTCATCAAGCGTTACAACGACTGGAGCAATATCGCCCAGCCATTAAGGTGGAAGAACCGACCCGTTTTGAGCTGATGAGTCTGTTTGCTGATCTGCACGACATGCTGACACTGCGTTTAGAGCATCTCGATGTGTTGATGCAACTGGATATCGCGGCTGATCTACCGGAACTGTTTACGCAACGCACCCGCTTATTAACTGCACTCAGTCTGTTGTTTGATCGCGCCTGTCAGGCGGTCACCGGCCAATCGGCTGGGCAACTCAAATTATGCGCCTATCAGAACGAACAGGAACTTTGTCTGGAAGTGCACGACAGCGGGCAAGCACCGGCTGTCACCGCGACTCACCGCTTATTACAACCACAAACCGACAATGGCGGGAAGCGTAACGACACCATCGAATTAGGTTTTGCACAAAATATCGTTAACGATCATAGAGGGGTGATCGAAGTGGAAACGAGTGATTTAGGGGGAAGTTGTATCCGGCTCAGGCTGCCTTTGTGCGCCATTATCAGGGAGGATAAAAAATGAACACGCACGCTAGCCTGTTTTCCACCAATGGAAATAAAAGCCTCAGCATGCAGCAGCAGCTGAATGCGTTACACCAGATCAGTATTGTGCTTAGCCGCTCACTCGATCTGGAAGAAACGCTACGCAGTACTTTGCAAACGCTGAGCGACATCGCACACATGCAGTATGGTCTGGTTTCTCTGTTTGATCACAACCGGAGCGCCTTGTTTATCCAGGCTGTACACGGCATTGATGCGGAAGTCGTGAAAGATGTTAAAGGTGTTCGCTATCGCATGGGTGAGGGCATCATGGGTACCGTGATGCATCAGGGCCATGCGCTGGTGATCCCGCGGGTAGCCGATGATCCCCGCTTTCTTGATCGCTTGAATTTGTATGATTATGCGCTGCCATTTATTTGTGTGCCGATCCCCGGTGCTGACAGCCAGCCGATCGGGGTGTTAGCTGCACAACCGCAGTCATTGGATGAAACCGAGCTACCAGCTCGCACCCGCTTTATGGAAATGGTGGCGAACCTCATCGGGCAGACTGTACGGCTGATTGGTAAGGTGCACACCGAACATGAAGCGATAAAAACGGAGCGTGACAGTCTGCGCCGTAAAGTTCGCAGCCAATATGGTTTCGATAATATGGTCGGCCAGACACAGGCGATGCGGCAGATCTTTGATTCCATCCGTCAGGTAGCGAAATGGGATACCACTGTGCTGGTGCGAGGTGAAAGTGGTACCGGTAAAGAGCTGATTGCCACTGCGATCCATTACAACTCACCACGGGTGAACGGGCCGTTTGTCAAACTGAACTGTGCGGCGCTGCCGGATACGCTGTTGGAAAGTGAGCTGTTTGGGCATGAAAAAGGGGCTTTTACCGGTGCGGTGAAACAGCGGAAAGGCCGTTTTGAAATGGCTGATGGTGGCACCCTGTTTCTGGATGAAATCGGCGAAATCAGTGCCTCATTCCAAGCCAAATTACTGCGTATCTTGCAGGAAGGGGAAATGGAGCGCGTCGGTGGTACCGATACGCTGAAGGTCGATGTACGCATTGTCACCGCGACCAACCGCAATCTGGAAGATGAAGTGCGTAAAGGCAATTTCCGTGAAGATCTGTAGTATCGTCTGAACGTTATGCCGATCCAGCTGCCGCCATTGCGCGAGCGTCTGGAAGACATTCCGGAGCTGGCTAAATTCTTAGTGCAAAAACTGTCAGAAAAGCAGGGGCGGGAAATTAAAATCAGCGATGGTGCGATCCGCATGCTGTTAGGCCATGACTGGCCGGGTAACGTACGCGAACTGGAAAACTGTCTGGAGCGCGCCACCATCATGTCGGAAACGGGTCTCATCGACCGTGATGTGGTGTTGTTCCATGCCAACGAGCGCCCGCAAACCGGTTTCAGTGCACCCGTGGCAGTCAGCAAGCCGGCCATTGCAACCGATGTTGATTTCACTGATCCGCAATTGGATGAACGTCAGCGCCTGATTGCTGCGTGAGAGCGATGTGGCTGGGTGCAGGCAAAAGCTGCGCGTTTGCTGGGCATGACACCACGCCAGATTGCCTATCGCATTCAGATCATGAATATCAATATGCGGCGGATGTAAGTTTTTCGGCAGGAATGAAAAAGGCATGCTCGCGCATGCCTTTTTTATATCTCATCGAATTGATGATGCTTATTTCAGCTCATCAACTAGGGCCACCGCGCGACCGATATAGTTCGCCGGGGTCATTTTTTTCAGCTCTGCTTTCACGTCATCTGGCAGGGCCAGCGTGTCGATGAATTCACGCATACCGGCAGCATCAACACGACGACCACGGGTCAGCTCTTTCAGCTTCTCATACGGCTTTTCGATGCCGTAGCGACGCATCACGGTCTGAATTGGCTCAGCCAACACTTCCCAGTTGCTGTCCAGATCAGCTGCCATATTCGCTTCGTTGGCTTCCAGTTTGGAAATACCTTTCAGCGCCGCCTGATAAGCGATCAATGAGTAACCTACCGCGACGCCTAAGTTACGCAATACGGTTGAGTCAGTCAGGTCACGCTGCCAGCGGGAAATTGGCAGTTTTGCCGCCAGATGACCGAACAACGCGTTGGCTAAACCTAAGTTGCCTTCAGAGTTTTCGAAGTCAATCGGGTTAACTTTATGCGGCATGGTTGAAGAACCAATTTCACCGGCAATGGTGCGTTGTTTGAAGTGACCCAGGCAGATGTAACCCCAGATATCACGATCGAAGTCGATCAGTATGGTGTTAAAGCGGGCAATCGCATCAAACAGTTCGGCGATGTAATCGTGTGGCTCGATCTGTGTGGTATACGGGTTCCAGGTCAGGCCCAGACCAGTCACGAATTGTTCCGCAAACGCGTGCCAATCGATTTCTGGGTAAGCACTGATGTGAGCGTTGTAGTTACCAACTGCACCATTGATTTTGCCGAGGAACTCAACCGCCATGATCTGTTTGTACTGACGTTCCAGACGGTATGCTACGTTCGCCATCTCTTTACCTAAGGTAGTTGGCGAAGCTGGCTGACCGTGCGTACGGGACAGCATTGGCATATCACGATATTTGTGTGCCAAATCTTTGATCGCTGCGATCAGTTTTTCACAGTACGGGGCAATCACTTCTTCACGGGCCGCTTTTAACATCAGACCGTGTGAGTTGTTGTTGATGTCTTCGGAAGTACAAGCAAAGTGAATGAATTCAGTTACGGCATTCAGTTCTTCGCTAACCGCTACTTTTTCCTTCAGGAAATATTCCACCGCTTTCACGTCGTGATTGGTGGTTTTCTCGATGGTTTTAATGCGGGTTGCATCGGCTTCGTTAAAATCACGGACAATGCTGTCCAGCATCGCATTGGCTGCATCAGAAAACGCCGGAACTTCCGGGATGCCAGGGTGGGCGGCTAACTGCTGTAACCAGCGCACTTCTACTTCTACGCGGAAGCGCAGCAGGCCGTATTCAGAAAAAATCGGCCGCAGGTCGGTACATTTATCACCATAACGACCATCAATCGGGGAAACAGCAGTCAGGGCTGACAGTTCCATCACATCACTCCTCGACACTTTCGGTCACTGATAAGATTAAAGTTGGCGCAAAGCAGCTTCGGCAGCGGCAATGACTTTTTTACGGAAAAACAGGATATGACGACGACGGCCTCCCAGCTGTCGCCAGAGCACACAGGCTCTGATCCCGGCAAGCAACAACGCGCGGATCTTGTGCTGCACCTGCGGTTGCTGTAAATAAAGCGGCGCACCGGAAACCTGGATACGGGGGCCCAGATTACTGATCACGTCACTGTAAATTCCGGCCAGATTACCTAATACGGTATCAGCCATCAGATCAAAATGCAGAGCCTGACGCTTGATCTGGCCTACACGCTCACCGAGTACGGATAATACGCGGCGCTTACCACTTAATTTGCGTTCCAGCGCGACCATGCCGATGACATAGCGGGTCAATTCCACATTTTTCGGGTTACGGTTATTGCCCAGTTGCTCCACTAATGTGGAATAACCATTACGCAATAGTGCATGATTCGGATAAACAGACTCCGCTTTATCAGGATCAGTAATTAAGATCCCCTGCAACAGGCAGCGCATTGACTCTTCATCGCAACTGCCATGTCGTGCGACTTGTTGTACTAACCAAGCGGCCTGGCAGACAGCAGCCAGTGCCATGGTTTGTACTGCCTGCTTATTACGCATGGCTACACACTCCCGGAAAATCGTTGTTCAATGATACCGCCACCCAAACACTCTTCGCCCAGATAAAACACAGCAGACTGGCCTGGGGTAACAGCAGCTTGTGGCGATGCAAATGTCACTTTAATCGTTTCGTCATCTAACGGCTCAACATGACAAGGAATATCTTGTTGGCGATAGCGAGTTTTTACCACGCAGTCAAACGGCTCACGACGCACCTGACGATCAACCCAATCCAATTGTTTGGCGATCAGGCCGTCAGAGAACAGGCGAGGGTGATCATGACCCTGCGCAACAATCAATACGTTACGGGCAACGTCTTTGTCCACCACATACCATGGGTTTTCATCGCCGTCTTTTAAACCACCGATACCCAAGCCTTTGCGCTGGCCTAAAGTGTGATACATCAAGCCCTGATGTTCACCAATCACTTTGCCATCAACTGTTTCGATAACGCCGGGTTGTGCTGGCAAATAACGGCCTAAGAATTCTGTAAATTTCCGCTCACCGATAAAACAGATACCGGTACTGTCTTTTTTCTTCGCGGTGGCTAAACCTAACTGTTCCGCAATGGCACGAACCTGTGGTTTTTCTAAATCCCCAACCGGGAACAGGCTTTGCGCGATCTGTTTTGAACTCAAGGTATAGAGGAAATAACTCTGGTCTTTGTTGTTATCCAAACCACGCAACAAACGGGCTTGACCCGTGCTGTCATCACGGCGCACATAATGGCCGGTAGCAATATAATCAGCACCTAAGTCTTCGGCTGCAAATTCCAGAAACGCCTTAAATTTGATCTCTTTATTGCACAGAATATCCGGGTTTGGCGTGCGGCCCGCTTTGTATTCGGCTAAGAACAGCTCAAATACGTTATCCCAATATTCGGCAGCAAAATTCACGGTATGCAGTTTGATCCCGAGTTTGTCACAAACAGCCTGGGCATCGGCCAGATCGGTGGCGGCAGAGCAATACTCGTCTGAATCGTCCTCTTCCCAGTTTTTCATGAACAGGCCTTCGACTTGATAGCCTTGTTGCTGGAGCAAATACGCTGAAACGGAAGAGTCTACACCGCCGGACATGCCGACGATGACTTTGATTTGGCTGTTGTTTGTCATCGGGATATCAGTAAAGATGGAAAATCGGCGCTTATTTTAGCAAAAAAGCAACACTAAGCCTACAACCTCAGCGGCGATCTTTCAGTGCTGAAAGCGGTAATCGCACGCCAGCCAGATAATCATTAAAACATTCCATGACCAGCGGGCTGCGTAATCGGTGTCCTAATGCACGGATCTCGTCGATGGTTTTCCAGTGACAAGCCAGAATATCGTTATCCGGATCTTGCGGATAATGTTCACCCGGCGCTTCGGTTAATTCGCAATAAAAACAAAAACGCAGATAAGTCAGCTTACGATAGGGGCTGGAATACATATAAGTACCCAACCAGCCATCCGGCGCTAAGGTTAATCCGGTCTCTTCTTTAATTTCGCGGCAAGCCGCCTGATAAATGGATTCACCGAATTCCAGATGACCGGCAGGCTGATTAAAAACATGTCGACGACGATCCATCTCCTCAACCAACAAGAAGCGATCTTCAAAGCGAATAACGGCAGCAACCGTTACATTGGGACGAAAAGTCATGCGAACTCCTCAGAAAACAGCTATAGATTACCTGATTTGCTGTTGTGCCGTCATCCTTCACTGTGCCCAACAAACTGATTAAATGTATTTTGTTTTCATGAAATCAGCGTTCTGGCGTCCCGACGCCGTTTGCAGAAATGCAGCGATGGGCTAAGATGACGGTCACAAAAATAATTTGAAAAGTGTGCATGACTAACCAACGACGTACCTTGCCGCTGGTGCAGGTTAGTTCAGGCGAGACAATAAACCGGAAGTCAGGAGACACAGATGGAAAGTAAAATCGTTGTACCCGCTACAGGCGAAAAAATTTCTTTAGACGCCACGGGCAAGCTGGTTGTACCGAACAATCCAATCATCCCTTTTATCGAGGGTGATGGTATCGGTGTTGATGTGACTCCGGCCATGCTGAAAGTAGTGGATGCCGCTGTTGAGAAAGCCTACAAAGGCGAAAAGAAAATCTCCTGGATGGAAATCTACACTGGTGAGAAATCAACCAAAGTTTACGGTGATGATGTTTGGTTGCCAGCAGAAACGTTAGATGCCATGCGGGAATACCACGTGGGTATCAAAGGCCCACTGACTACGCCAGTTGGCGGTGGTATCCGTTCTCTGAACGTAGCACTGCGTCAGGAATTGGATCTGTACGTTTGTCTGCGTCCAGTTCGTTATTACGAAGGCACACCAAGCCCGGTTAAACAGCCAGAACTGACTGACATGGTGATCTTCCGTGAAAACGCTGAAGACATCTACGCCGGTATCGAGTGGAAAGCTGACTCTGCCGAAGCGAAAAAAGTGATCGAGTTCCTGCGCACTGAAATGGGCGTTACCAAGATCCGTTTCCCAGACAACTGCGGTATCGGTGTTAAACCAATGTCTGCTGAAGGTACACAGCGTCTGGTACGTGCTGCGCTGCAGTATGTTATCGACAATGACCGTGACTCACTGACTTTGGTACACAAAGGCAACATCATGAAATTCACCGAAGGCGCATTCAAAGACTGGGGTTACCAGTTAGCGCGTGAAGAGTTCGGTGCTGAGTTGATTGATGGCGGCCCATGGTGCCAGTTCAAAAATCCAAACACTGGCAAAAACATCATCGTTAAAGATGTGATTGCTGATGCGTTCCTGCAACAGATCCTGCTGCGCCCAGCAGAATATGATGTTATCGCCACCATGAATCTGAACGGTGACTACATCTCTGATGCACTGGCTGCACAGGTGGGTGGTATCGGTATCGCGCCAGGCGCCAACATCGGTGACACTGTGGCACTGTTTGAAGCAACCCACGGCACTGCGCCAAAATATGCAGGTCAGGACAAAGTTAACCCAGGTTCACTGATCCTGTCTGCTGAAATGATGCTGCGTCATCTGGGCTGGTTTGAAGCCGCTGATCTGATTGTGAAAGGGATGGAAGGTGCGATCCGTAACAAGACCGTGACTTACGACTTCGAACGTCTGATGGACGGTGCAACGCTGCGTAAATGCTCTGAATTTGCTGATGACATGATCAGCCAGATGTAATTGAGTTAAAAATCATGACGTGAGTCGTGATTTTTAAACAGTAAAAAACAGAAGCGGGAACTTGGTTCCCGCTTCTCTATTTAGCGCGTACATCCCGGCTTTCTAATTATGATTCCTGGGATGAATTAGGCACAATGCTGGTAGCATGTGAACCTTTAGGTCCTGCTTGTACTTCAAACTCAACAGGCTGTCCCGCTTTCAGCGTTTTGTACCCATTCATGTCGATAGTGGAATAATGAGCAAAAATATCATCACCGCCCTCATCCGGGCAGATGAAGCCAAAACCTTTCGCATTGTTAAACCACTTTACGGTTCCAGTAGCCATACATCTACGTCCTCAGAGATGAAATTACCTTAAACGCCGTTAGATGATCACACTGCTGACAGTGAAATATTCTGTTCAGCTGGTCACCAATTCACCAATCTATTGTAAAAAGCTAATGAGTCAAGTAGCAGATATCTAAAGCAAGATCTAATTCAAATAGTATATTGACAACTATTCTTATCTCGGTAGTAATGAAAGAAAAAGGTAGTCGGAAATGAGCAAAACGCGTGTCTCACCTATACCCGAAACGGTGGATGAGAGCAAAACTAAAATCCAGCCACCCGCCATGTATAAAGTGGTGTTGATGAATGATGACTACACCCCAATGGATTTTGTGGTGGAAGTTTTACAGCGTTTTTTCCATATGGATATGGAAAAGGCGACGCAGGTCATGCTGGCTGTGCACTATGACGGCAAAGGAATTTGTGGCGTCTATACTGCAGATATAGCAGAAACAAAAGTTGATCAAGTGAACCGTTACGCTCGTAAGCATGAACATCCGTTGCTGTGTATTATGGAACAAGCCTGAAGATCAGCAGGTACCTTGCATAGCGTTGTCGTCAGTTGGTTTGGGAGGTGCCCATGCTAAACAAAGAACTGGAAAAATCGATAAACCAGGCATTCAAGTCGGCAAGAGAAGCGCGTCATGAATTTATGACGGTCGAACATTTATTGCTGGCATTAATCGATAACCATTCCGCCCGGGATGCACTACTGGCATGTGGTGCTGAAGTTGATCAACTGCGCAGAGAATTAACCGTTTTTCTGGAGCAGACCACACCGCTGATACCTTTGGAAGAGGCAGAGCGGGATACACAGCCAACCCTCGGTTTCCAACGTGTTTTGCAACGTGCGGTATTTCATGTGCAATCATCTGGCCACAACGAAGTGTTTGGTGCCAACGTACTGGTCGCTATTTTCAGTGAACAGGAATCACAAGCCGTTTATTTCCTGAAAAAAGCCGATATCAACCGTTTAGATGTGGTGAACTATATTTCGCACGGGGTGCGTAAAGATGTGCCACAACAGGATGATGGCCAGTCTGGGCATAATGCCGGTGACAGCGAAGGCATGAGCGAAGAAGCTGCTGCCAATCAAATTGAAAATTTTGTTACGAATCTGAATTTGAAAGTGGTGGAAGGCAACATTGATCCGTTGATTGGTCGTGATGCAGAAGTCAATCGTGCCATCCAGATTTTGTGTCGTCGTCGTAAAAATAATCCATTGTTAGTTGGCGAAGCCGGGGTAGGTAAAACTGCGATTGCAGAAGGCTTAGCCTACCGCATTGTGCATGGCGATGTACCGGAAGTGATTGCGGATAACACCGTGTATTCACTGGATATGGGCTCGTTACTGGCGGGTACTAAATATCGTGGTGATTTTGAAAAACGCTTTAAAGCTGTGCTCAAGCAATTAGAACGTGAAAAAGGCGCGATCCTGTTTATCGATGAGATCCACACCATCATCGGGGCGGGGGCTGCGTCAGGCGGGCAATTAGATGCTGCGAATCTGATCAAACCGATCCTCTCTTCTGGTCAGCTGCGTTGCATGGGGTCCACCACTTATCAGGAATATTCGCAGGTCTTTGAAAAAGATCATGCACTGGCACGTCGTTTCCAGAAAATTGACGTGGTGGAACCATCCATCGATGATACCACCAAGATCCTGATGGGTTTAAAACCGCGCTATGAAGAGCATCACCATGTGCGTTATACCAATAAAGCACTGCGTGCCGCGGCCGAATTGGCAGCGAAATATATCAATGATCGTCATCTGCCGGATAAAGCCATTGATGTGATTGACGAGGTCGGTGCCAGCCAACGCTTGTTGCCACCAAGCAAACGTAAGAAAGTGATCAATGTGCCGGATATCGAAGCGATTGTGGCTAAGATCGCCCGCATTCCGGAAAAATCAGTATCTTCGAGTGATCGCGATACCTTACGCAATCTGGAACGCAACCTGAAGATGGTGGTATTCGGGCAGGATAAAGCCATTGAAGTGTTGACCGATGCCATTCGCCTGAGTCGTTCTGGCTTGGGTAACGAACGTCGTCCGGTCGGTTCGTTCCTGTTTGCCGGCCCAACCGGGGTGGGTAAAACCGAAGTCACCCTGCAATTGGCCAAAGCGTTAGGTATTGAACTGCTGCGCTTTGATATGTCGGAATATATGGAGCGCCATACCGTATCCCGTCTGATCGGCGCACCACCAGGATATGTCGGTTATGAGCAGGGTGGTTTGTTGACCGATGCGGTTATCAAACAGCCACATTGTGTGGTGTTGCTGGATGAAATTGAGAAGGCACATCCGGATGTCTTTAATCTGCTGTTGCAGGTCATGGATAACGGCACGCTGACGGATAACAACGGCCGTAAGGCGGATTTCCGTAACGTGGTGCTGGTAATGACCACCAATTGTGGGGTTCAGGAAACTCAGCGTAAATCGATTGGTTTCCAAAATCAGGATCATACCCATGATGCGATGTCGGAAATTAATCGAACCTTCTCACCAGAGTTCCGTAATCGCTTAGATAACGTGATCTGGTTTAACCACTTGGATATGGATGTGATCCACCAGGTTGTTGATAAGTTTATCGTTGAGTTGCAGGCGCAACTGGATGTCAAAGGCGTATCGCTGGAAGTGACCTCCGCTGCTCGCAACTGGCTGGCAGAAAAAGGTTACGACAAAGCGATGGGCGCTCGTCCAATGGGACGCGTGATCCAGGAGCAAATGAAGAAACCGCTGGCCAACGAACTGCTGTTCGGCGAGTTAGTTGCAGGCGGTGTAGTGAAAGTCGACTTGCAGGATGACAAACTCAAGTTCCATTTTACACCGAACAAAGAGAGTGTCTTGCAGCCGTAAACGTGCGTAAAGACCAAAAAGAAAAAGCCCCGGATTGATGCTGGGGCTTTTTTCTATCTGGATCTCAACGAGAACGGAATACGATGCGACCTTTAGACAAGTCGTATGGAGTCAGCTGTACAGTTACTTTATCGCCAGTCAGAATACGGATATAGTTTTTGCGCATTTTGCCGGAGATATGTGCCGTTACCACATGGCCATTTTCAAGTTCAACACGGAACATTGTGTTAGGCAGGGTCTCCAAAATCGTCCCTTGCATCTCGATACTGTCTTCTTTAGACATTGAATCCTCGTAATTACCACCAAAAAAATCTGCTGGATCATGCCGGATTTCGGCGGTTGTGTAAAGTTCAGTCACTGGTAATGGTGTATTTTTCCCAGACTTTATTTTTTAAGCGCTCATGTGGCAGGTAACTGGATTTGTAATTCATCTTCCGACAGTTATCTACCTGATAGCCGAGATAGAGGTAAGTCCTTCCCATTCGTAAGGTTAATTGCAGCTGAGTCAAAATGGCAAAGGTACCTAATGAGTAAGCCTCAAAATCAGGATCGTAGAAGGTATACATGGCACTTAAGCTGTGCGGCAGAATATCTGTCACCGCAACCGCAATTAATTTTTCGCCTTCATAAAACTCAAGGAAAAATGGTTCCAGCCAGTTGCAGAGCAGAAATTGTTTGTATTGACTGTAACTGGTCGGATACATACTGCCATCGGAATGCCGCTGCTGGATGTATCGCTCATATAACGCGTAATAAACCGGTTTATCCTGATGACTTAGTTGCCAGGTAATATCCCGATTTTTGTTTAATATTCGACGCTGGTGACGGCTGGGCTTAAATTCACTGGCTTCAATACGCAACGAATTACAGGCAGAGCATTGCGTACAATGCGGGCGATAAACGTCATTCCCGCTACGCCGGAAGCCTGCTTGCAGCAGCGATTCATAACCTGCAGCAGTACGATAGTTTTGATCCATCACCACAATGAGCTGTTCATATTGCTCTGGCAGATAGCTGCAGGTATGTGCTGGTGTTATCCCCACCCGCAAAGGCGTCGAATTCATAACGTTACTACCTGTGGTTGCCAGCATTCATCGGGGAATGATTGTTCACGCAATAGCGCTAACTGGTGTAAAAAATCAGCGCGCGGCCATTCTTGCACACCCATGGTGGCGAGATATTCATTTTGCATCTGACAATCGATCAGTGGCGCCTCATAGCGGGCGAGATGACGGCATAAAGCAACCAACGCCATTTTGGAGGCATCGGGCCGGTGGTGGAACATCGATTCACCACAAAATAGTTTACCAATGCTGATGCCATACAAACCGCCCACCAGCTGTTCGTTATCCCACACTTCGATGGAATGCGCCTGTTTCATCTCATGCAATATTGCATACGACTGCATAAATTCACTGGTGATCCAGGTGTCTTCGGAATACCGGCGCGGCGCTGCACATTCTGTTACCACCTGCATAAAGGCCTGATTTACGGTAAAACGCAGCGAGGTTTTATTCAGTGCTTTTTTGAGTGAACGGCTGATATGGAGTTGAATGGTGGGTAATACACCACGCGGATCAGGCGACCACCACAAAATAGGCTGGTATGCGTTATACCAAGGGAATATGCCGTTATAATAAGCCGTTAATAATCGGGAGGGTGACAGGTCACCACCAATGGCTAACAGCCCATTCGGTTCCTCTAATGCTTCTTCCGGTGAAGGAAAATAGAGTGTGGAGTCCAATTCTGTCAGATAACTCGTCATTAACTGCATTCATTTTTAAGATGCGTTCATTTGATAATAACCAGCGTGGCCGGTTTTGTCATGGCGTGATCTCGCGGCAATAAAAAATGCCGCATTCCGCGGCATTCTTATCAGACCAGAAAATGTTATTTCGCCAGACTGTCGAGGTAACGTTCTGCATCTAGTGCAGCCATACAACCGGTGCCGGCAGAGGTGATCGCTTGACGGTAGATGTGATCAGCTACATCACCAGCAGCAAAAACACCTTCAATGCTGGTTTGAGTTGCAAAACCGTCGCTGCCGCCTTTAACTTTTAGATAGCCGTTTTGCATGGCTAACTGGCCATCAAAAATAGCAGTATTCGGGCTGTGGCCGATGGCGATGAAGGCACCCATCACTTCGACATCTTCCAGTGAGTCGTCTTTGGTGCTGCGTAGGCGAACTCCGGTAACACCCATTTCGTCACCCAATACTTCTTCTAGGGTGCGGTCGAGATGCAACTTGATAATGCCTTGTTCTACTTTGTCATGCAGGCGTTTGATCAGAATTTTTTCTGAACGGAAGCTGTCACGACGGTGGATCAAGTGCACTTCTGAGGCGATGTTAGCCAGATAAAGCGCTTCTTCAACGGCAGTATTACCGCCACCAACGACCGCAACCTTCTGACCGCGATAGAAAAAGCCATCACAGGTGGCACAGGCTGACACACCACGGCCTTTGAATGCTTCTTCGGAGTCCAGCCCCAGATAACGCGCAGAAGCGCCTGTCGCAATGATCAGTGCGTCACAGGTGTAAGTGCCGTTGTCGCCTTTCAGTGTGAATGGTTTTTGTTGCAGATCGACGGCATTGATATGATCGAACAGGATCTTGGTGTCAAAATGTTCCGCATGGGCTTTCATGCGATCCATTAATGCAGGGCCGGTCAAGCCTTCTGCATCGCCAGGCCAGTTTTCCACTTCAGTAGTGGTGGTTAGCTGGCCACCTTGCTGCATACCGGTGATTAATACAGGTTCCAGATTTGCTCGCGCAGCATAAACGGCAGCGGTGTAACCGGCTGGGCCTGATCCGAGAATTAGCAGCTTACTGTGTTTTGCCTGGGTCATGGTGGCATCCTTTTATGAATATTGACGAGATAATAGGAAATGATACCGATGGGGTAAAGCAGGAGAAACCGATTACTCCAATCGGTTTTATCTATTAAAGACTAATTATGTATAAGCAGCGGAAAAATGAGCAGAAAAAATACAATTTATCTGCTCATCGATCTATTCAGCCGGTTTTTCTCTCATTCAGGCTTGATCTGCGCTCAATGCTTGTTCGGCAGAAATTGTTGGCAAGCCATGCGCTTGCCCCACTTCTGCACAAGTTAATTGTCCTTTAAAGACATTCAGCCCTTTACGCAGATGTTTATCGTTGTTCAATGCAACGGCATAACCTTGTTCAGCCAGTTTGATAATAAAGGGCAAGGTGGCGTTATTTAATGCCTGTGTTGCGGTGCGGGCAACAGCGCCGGGCATGTTGGCAACACAGTAATGCACCACATCATCCACAATATAAGTTGGGTTACTGTGTGTTGTGGCATGTGAGGTTTCAGCGCAGCCGCCTTGATCGATCGCCACATCTACAATGGCAGATCCGGCTTTCATCTGTTTGACCATCGCGGCTGTGATGAGTTTAGGGGCCGCTGCACCCGGTAATAAAATCCCGCCAATGACCAGATCAGCGTCTAAAACCGCATGTTCGATGGTTTCGGCGGTGGAATAAATAAGTTTGGCAGCACCTTTGAATTCACTGTCCAGTTTACGCAGGGTATCGGTATTTTTATCCAGCACAGTCACATTGGCACGCATACCAATGGCAATCCGTGCGGCATTCGAGCCAACGACACCGCCACCTAAAATGACCACTTTCGCAGGCGCGACACCGGGAACTCCACCTAATAAGACGCCGGCACCACCGTGTGATTTTTCTAAAGCCGTTGCTCCGGCCTGAATGGCCATCCGACCTGCTACTTCTGACATGGGGGCAAGTAAAGGCAGGCCGCCTTTATCGTCTGTAACAGTTTCATAGGCAATACAGATGGCACCACTTTTCAGCAGATCCTGCGTTTGGGGGAGATCGGGCGCCAGATGCAAATAAGTGAATAAAATTTGCCCCGGACCTAGCAGAGCGCGTTCGGCAGTTTGCAATTCTTTTACTTTGACAATCATCTCTGCGGCGGCAAAAACATGGTGTGCATCGCTGACAATATCCGCGCCAGCGGCGATATAGCGCTCATTTGTATAGCCAATCGCCTTACCGGCATCAGTTTCTACCAGTACAGTGTGGCCTCTGGCGGTCAATTCGCGTACACTAGCTGGTGTCATACCTATGCGATATTCATGGATTTTTATTTCCTTTGGGACTCCGATGATCATACTGGTTTTTCCTTTTACAATCAGACGATTATTCTGTTTGTCTAATAAGGGGGTAATAAGGAATTGTTAACATAGTATGGTTATGTTCTTGTAAAAGTTTAGTTTGTTCATTATAAAACAAATAGTGATTATCACTGTGTTTCATATCTAAGGTGGAAGGAAATGCTGGAAGAACAGATCAGACTCAGGGATTTGGATCGTATAGATAGAAACATCCTGAATGAACTGCAAAAAGACGGTCGCATCTCGAATGTTGAACTGTCTAAACGTGTGGGGTTAAGTCCAACGCCATGTCTGGAGCGTGTAAGACGCCTAGAACGGCAAGGCTTTATCGAAGGTTATACCGCTATTCTTAACCCCCATTATCTGGAAGCCTCGCTGCTGGTATTCGTAGAGATCACGCTGCAGAAAGGTGCGCCAGATGTATTCGAACAATTTAACAAAGCGGTTCTTTCTTTAGAAGAAATACAGGAATGCCACTTAGTTTCTGGTGATTTCGACTATTTGTTAAAGACGCGTGTACCCGATATGTCTGCATATCGTCGGTTGTTAGGTGAAACGCTGCTGCGCTTACCAGGTGTGAGTGATACACGCACCTATGTGGTGATGGAAGAGGTCAAACAGACCAGCCGCTTGGTCATTAACACCCGTTAAGAGTGAGGCCCGTGCTATTGCACGGGCTTATACCCGTCGTACTTGAAGTTACAGCGTCGTTGACGGTGTTCACTCACCCCAATCACATAGCATCTCTATGCTCATGGGGATTCGCTCACTTGTCGCCTTGCTGCAACTCTAATTACTTTGGGTATATGTCATCATCCCACGCAACAGAATTGTACCTACTTCCTCCACGACCGCTTATAATACGCCGCAGAATTCAAGTCTGAGCTCAGTTCTCTTTAATATCCTCAGACGCATAATTATCGCTTTCCAATAAGGAGTATAGGTTTGGCTGCTGGAAAGTTTACGCCGATGTCAGGTTTACGGCGCGTTTTTGAGACGGGGTTAATAGTTTTAACGGTTGCCGCGTTATTCATGCTGCTTTCATTAATTACTTACCATCCGTCTGATCCGGGTTGGTCGCAAACCGCCTGGGGCGGCACAGTGCATAACGCTGCTGGTAGTGCTGGGGCATGGTTGGCCGATCTGATGTTTTTTGTCTTTGGGGTCTTTGCTTATATTATCCCGGTTCTGGTTGTGATCCTCGGCTGGGCTATTTTTAAAGCGCCATACCGTTTATTGGAAGTGGACTACTTTGCCTTAGGTTTACGCATTATCGGTTTCATTGCGCTATTTCTGTCGATGTCAGCCATGGGGAGTATGAATTTTACTGATATTCATAACTTTTCATCTGGTGGTTTGATCGGTGACATGCTGTATACCGCGCTATTGCCGATCTTTGGCCAGTTAGGTACCACGCTGGTGCTGCTGTGTCTGATTGCCGCCAGTATCACATTATTCACTGGTTGGTCGTGGCTCATGCTGGCCGAAAAAATTGGCGAAGCCGTGACTAGTGTGTTGAATTTTATCTATACGCTGCCAAGTCGTAGCGTTGGTTGGTTTGCTGGCAAAGCAGGTTATCAACGAGTGCAATCTGATGTGCATGATGAAAATGATTCATTCACAGATGATGACGATGAGGATGATTTTATCCCTTCACCAGTTGGTGTTGATGAGAGCGTAATTCCTCAACGTGCGCCACGTTTTTCATTCAGCCGCAAACCGCCGGTAGCAGTGCAAAACGATGATTTGGATGACGATGATGCACCCGCTCCGGTAGTTACAGAACGTCGCGAGCCTGAATTTAATCTTAATCCTGTAAAGAACAATGCTGCTCGTAGTGAACCTACTTTTACGGCCAGCTGGTCAGCATTAGAAGATGATGACGATTGGGAACCCACCATGCCGTGGGCGACTGAAGATAAAGAGAGTAAACCGGCTGTAACTGCGGCCGGGCAGCCCGCCGCTGTATCAAGTGCGCCAGCGAGCGTTGCTGTGCAACCTGCTGCTCCGGTGACACCAACACCATTACAGGTCGCTGAACAGGCATTGTTAGATCGGGCCCGTAAAAAAGCCGCGATCGGTGATTTACCGTCATTTAATTTGCTGGAAACGCCACCACCAAAAGTGCAAATGATGAGCAAAGAAGAGCTAGATCGTATTGCGCGTCTGGTGGAATCCAAGCTGGCTGATTACAACGTGCAAGCCCGCGTGGTTGGCGTTTATCCTGGCCCGGTGATTACCCGTTTTGAGCTGGATCTGGCTCCGGGTATGAAAGCCAGCAAGATCACAGGTTTATCCCGCGATCTGGCGCGTTCACTCTCTGCCGTGAGTGTGCGTGTGGTGGAAGTTATTCCTGGCAAACCGTATATCGGGCTGGAATTACCAAACCGTTATCGTCAAACCGTTCATTTGCGTGAAGTGATCGACAGTGACGCTTTCCGCAATGCCAATAGCCCATTGACGCTGGTGTTAGGGCAAGACATTGCTGGCGAAGCCACAGTCGTTGATTTGGCCAAAATGCCGCATGTGCTAGTGGCGGGGACAACAGGTTCTGGTAAGTCAGTTGGCGTGAACGCCATGATTATTTCGATGCTGTATAAAGCCACACCAGAAGAAGTGCGCTTTATCATGATCGACCCGAAAATGCTGGAATTGTCGGTCTATGAAGGTATTCCGCATCTGCTGACCGAAGTAGTCACCGACATGAAAGATGCGGCCAATGCGCTGCGCTGGTGTGTGGGTGAAATGGAACGTCGCTACAAGCTGATGTCAGTGATGGGCGTGCGTAACCTGAAAGGCTATAACGCAAAAATCGGTGCAGCACTGGATTCGGGCAACCCAATCAAAGATCCATTCTGGCGTCCGAATGATTCTTTTGAGGAAGAAGCACCGGATCTGGAGCGTTTACCGCATATCGTGGTGATCGTCGACGAATTTGCCGACATGATGATGATGGTTGGCAAGAAAGTGGAAGAGCTGATTGCGCGTATTGCTCAAAAAGCGCGTGCGGCGGGTATTCACCTGATTCTGGCGACTCAGCGTCCATCGGTTGATGTTATCACCGGGCTTATCAAAGCGAATATCCCGACTCGTATTTCGTTCCAAGTATCGTCCAAAATTGACTCACGGACGATTCTGGATCAACAAGGTGCGGAAGCGCTGTTGGGTATGGGTGACATGCTGTATATGCCGCCGGGGGATAATAACCCTGCGCGTGTGCATGGTGCGTTTGTCAGTGATAATGAAGTGCATCGTGTGGTTGATGATTGGAAACTGCGTGGTGAACCAAACTATATCGATGAGATCTTGAATGGTGAGATCACGGCAGAAAATGCGCTGCCGGGTGAACAAACCAGCCGCGATGAAGATTTAGATCCGCTGTTTGATGAAGCCGTTGAGTTTGTGGTTGAATCGCGTCGTGGTTCTACTTCCAGCGTACAACGTCGTTTTAAAATCGGCTATAACCGTGCGGCACGTCTGATTGAACAGATGGAAGGCCATGGAATTGTCAGTGCACCGGGTAGTAATGGGCAACGCGAAGTGCTGTCACCAGCACCTATGAGAGACTGATATGACTACAATTGCGAAATGGTGTGCGGCGGGATTAACCGCTTGTATCTGGTCACTGAGTTTTAATGCGCTTGCTGATGACAGCGCGGCATTAAAGAAAAAACTGGCGAGTATTCGCCAGTTTAGCGCGCATTTTGAACAAACTGTGACCGATGCACAGGGTAAGCCTTTGCAAAATGGCAGTGGTGAAATGGTGTTGCAACGACCCGATCATTTTCGCTGGGAAGCCAAAAAACCGGATGACAACTTGATCCTGTCTGATGGCAAAGCGGTTTGGTTGTATGACCCGTTTGTTGAGCAGGTCACTGTGATGAGTTTAAGCAAAGCAGTGGTGAATACGCCGTTTCTGTTGATCTCCAGCACCGATGATAAAATTTGGAAAAATTACCTCATCGATCAAGATGGCTCAGCTTTCACCATTACCAGTAAGCAAAAAGATCAGCGTATAGAATCATTGCGCATGGTGTTTGATAATCAAAACCATATCACCCGGATGGAAGTGAGTGAAGCACAAGGCCAGCGCAGTGAATTTACACTCTCTGCCTTTAATGCCAACCCGACCATTAAAGCGGATACCTTCAATTTCAAAACACCGGAAGGTGTCACGGTTGACGACCAACGCTGATGAGCAATCTGTCGCTGGATTTTGCTTCTGATTTTCGCCCTCTGGCTGCGCGGATGCGGCCAGAGCGTTTAGACCAGTATATTGGCCAGAGCCATTTACTGGCAGAAGGTAAACCCCTGCGACGAGCGATTGAGGCAGGTCATTGCCACTCCATGATTTTATGGGGGCCACCCGGCACAGGTAAAACCACTTTAGCTGAGTTGATGGCGCGTTATTGTCAGGCCGATGTCGAGCGTATTTCTGCGGTCACATCGGGCGTAAAAGAGATCCGTGCGGCGATTGATCGTGCGAAAGACAATAGCTATCGCGGCCGTCGCACGCTGCTGTTTGTCGATGAAGTGCATCGCTTCAATAAAAGCCAACAAGATGCTTTCTTACCGCATATCGAAGATGGCACCATCATCTTTGTCGGTGCCACCACCGAAAACCCCTCGTTTGAACTGAACAACGCGTTGTTATCGCGGGCGCGGGTCTATCTGCTGAAACGTCTGACGGATGATGATATTCAGCAAGTAGTTGAGCAGGCGTTAACCGATCCGCGCGGTTTGTCGGGCGAAGCCTTACAGTTCGAAGAGGGCGTGTTAAAAGCGCTGGTGCAACTGGTTGATGGTGATGCGCGTAAAGCACTGAACTACCTTGAACTGCTCAACGATATGGTTGAAAGCCATGACGGTATGAAACGAGTTGATCGTCATCTGCTGGCTGCCGTTTCCGGTGAAAAGGTCGCGCGTTTTGATAATCAGGGTGATGTTTATTACGATCTGATCTCAGCCTTTCATAAATCCATTCGTGGTTCCGATCCACAAGCCGGGCTTTACTGGTATGCGCGCATTGTCGCCGCTGGAGGTGATCCGCTATATGTGGCTCGCCGGCTGCTGGCCATTGCCTCGGAAGATATTGGTAATGCTGACCCGAATGCCATGCGTGTTGCTTTGGCAGCATGGGATTGTTTTGAGCGGGTAGGGCCGGCAGAAGGTGAGCGTGCTATCGCGCAAGCGGTGGTGTATCTGGCTTGTGCGCCGAAAAGTAATGCGGTGTATGTCGCTTGGAAAGCAGCATTGCAAGATGCCAAAACACAACCAGATTATGAAGTGCCACCGCATCTGCGCAATGCACCGACCAAACTGATGGCATCGTTGGGGTATGGCGAGGAGTATCGCTACGCACATAATGAACCAGGTGCTTATGCCGCTGGCGAATGCTATTTCCCACCCGAGCTGGAAGGGCGCGAATATTACCTGCCATCGGAACGCGGTGCCGAAAAACAGATCGCGCAAAAATTGAATTATCTGTCCGAGCTGGATGCACAAACCACTTTTCAGCGTTATCCAAAACCGCGCTAACAGCGAGATCTGCGCATTATCGTGCTATCAACACCTTCATAACTCTATCAAAATACAATAATCCTTGTTTTGGCGTACCCGCCAACGACGGCTTTTGGTAAACTGCATCCATCGACGACGTCTATTTGGTCGCGGATCGGTTTATTCCTCCAATAATTTCGCATAACAGCAGGTTTATCATGCTTGATCCTAAATTTTTACGTGGTGACATCGAAGTGGCGGCTGAGCGTTTGGCTCTGCGTGGCTATAAATTGGATGTGGCTATGGTCACTGCGCTGGAAGAACAGCGTAAAGAACTGCAGACTCGGACTCAGGAATTGCAGGCAGAACGTAATGCTCGCTCGAAAGCAATTGGTGAAGCGAAACGTCGCGGTGAAGATGTGGCCCCATTGATGGCGGAAGTGGGTACATTGGGTGACGATTTAGAGCAATGTAAAAAACAACAGGATGAGATCTTAGAAAAGATGCGTCAGATCTCCCTGTTAATGCCTAATCTGCCTGCTGATTCTGTACCAGTCGGTAAAGATGAAAGTGAAAACGTAGAAGTGCGCCGCTGGGGTACACCTCGTCAGTTTGATTTCGAAGCCAAAGATCATGTTGCGGTGGGCGAAGCAACGGGCGGTCTGGATTTTGCCGTTGCGACTAAAATTTCCGGTTCGCGTTTTGTTGTGTTGAAAGGGCAAATTGCCCGTATGCACCGTGCGCTGGCGCAGTTCATGTTAGATCTGCACACCCAACAACACGGCTACACCGAATGTTATGTACCTTATCTGGTGAATGCAGACAGTTTGCTGGGCACTGGTCAATTGCCTAAATTTGCCGAAGATCTGTTTCACACCGCGATCAATGGTGAAGGCGATGAAGAGGGTAAGGTGCGTAAATTCTCGCTGATCCCTACTGCGGAAGTGCCATTGACTAACATCGCCCGCGATGAAATCTATGACGAAAAAGCCCTGCCAATCAAAATGACCGCACATAGCCCATGCTTCCGTTCTGAAGCTGGCTCTTACGGTCGTGACACTCGCGGTCTGATCCGTATGCATCAGTTTGATAAAGTTGAAATGGTGCAGTTGGTTCATCCAGAGAAATCATGGGATGCACTGGAAGAGATGACGGGGCATGCAGAGAAAGTGCTGCAGCTGCTAGGCTTACCATATCGTGTGATGGCACTATGTACGGGCGATATGGGCTTCTCGGCGGCAAAAACTTACGATTTGGAAGTTTGGTTGCCGGCACAGAATACCTATCGTGAGATTTCATCTTGCTCTAACTGTACTGATTTCCAAGCTCGTCGCATGCAAGCGCGTGTTCGTGGTGCTGATAGCAAACCACAACTGCTGCATACACTGAACGGTTCTGGTTTAGCGGTTGGTCGTACCTTAGTGGCGGTGTTGGAAAACTACCAGCAAGCCGATGGTCGCATCGAAGTACCAGAAGTGTTACGCCCTTACATGAGTGGTCTGACACACATCGGTTAATGATGTAGCTACGATTGAGATGATATAACAAACAGAAAAGCAGGCCGTTGCATTGGGTCTGCTTTTTTTATCCAGAAAATTGAACAAACCCATTCGATCGGGGGAAATATGGCCCAATCTCGACAACGACGTAACAGCTTAATACTTGGTATGTTGTTATTAACTGGCTGTGCCAGCCATGCGGATGATGCCAAGCTGCAAGCTGATATGGTGATCTTGACGCAGAAGATGCAAGCACTGAATGCTGAATTAATTGCGCTAAAAGCCAAACAGGCCAAAGAACAACAATTAAAAGATCAGCAATTGAAAGCACTGCAATCGCAAATAACGCAATAAATGAAAATACGATAAGCACAATTAAAATCAGCAAACGAATTGTCAGGATGGTTGGAAATATGGAGAGAGAAATGGTGGCTATGACGGGATTCGAACCTGTGACCCTCGCATTATGAGTGCGATGCTCTAACCAACTGAGCTACATAGCATTTTAAGATTAAATATGGCTGGGGTACCAGGATTCGAACCTGGGTATGACGGGATCAAAACCCGTTGCCTTACCGCTTGGCGATACCCCAACTGGACAACTTTATGTAAAGATGGCTGGGGTGCCAGGAGTCGAACCTGGGTATGGTGGAATCAGAATCCACTGCCTTACCGCTTGGCGACACCCCAAAAATGGTGGCTATGACGGGATTCGAACCTGTGACCCCCGCATTATGAGTGCGATGCTCTAACCAACTGAGCTACATAGCCAACACTCGTACAAATCAGCATTGCTGCTGAACTGTGCGGGGCGCATTATGCGTATATGCGCTGTTACCGTCAACCATTTTTTATTTAACCGTTCCTGTCTGCTTAAATCTTGGTCGGCAACCAGCAAATAGTGCTGCTTATCTGCTGGTTTTGTTGCAGTTTTATACCCTTCGTACTTGAAGTTGCAGCGTCGTTGACCGCGTTCTTTCACCCCAATCACATAGCATCTCTATGCTCATGGGGATTCACTCTCTTGTCGCCTTGCTGCAACGCCAATTACTTTGGGTATAGCTATTAAGCGACAAGGTTTATGCGCCAAATGCCTCTTGCCATTCCTGATTAAACTGCACAAGAGCAGCATCGACCGCCGGGCTGCGTAACAGCTGTTCTGCTACATCAATGGGTAATGTCACACTGGTACAGCCTGCCAGTAAACAATCCAATACTTGGCGTGGCGTTTTAAAGCTGGCGGCTAAAACCTGGCAGTGCGGGGCATGCAACGTGAGCAGTTGTTGTAGTTCTTGTACACACTTAATACCACTGCCACCTTGGGCATCAATCCGGTTCACGTAAGGCGCGACATAACTGGCGCCGGCTAATGCGGCCAGCAATCCCTGCATTGGGGAATAAACCGCAGTACCCAGTGTGGGGATATTACGTTGTTTCAGGAGTTTGATAGCCAACAGCCCCTCTGGAGTTACAGGGATCTTGACTACCAGACGTGAATCCAGTGTTTGCAACTGTTCTGCTTCTTTCACCATCTCTTCTGCGTTATTGGCCAGAACCTGC
>CAIZDF010000248.1 GCA_903931645.1 uncultured Tolumonas sp. | reverse complement strand
ACACTGGTTGTATGTCCGGCCATAAAGGCATCCGATTCACGGTAACGACCACGTGCATCAGCGACATCAACATCGAACAGATGTAATTTGTGATAAAAACCGGCCAGCTCCCCCTGCGGATTAAACACCAGCGATGTGGTGTGTACCCGGTTTTGTTGGGGTAACAAGGTCGGTAATGACCCCGCCACCAGCCAGATACCAAACTCTTTCGCCCACTCGCTCAACTGGCGCTGCACACGGCCAGAACCAAAGGGTTCGGCAATCTGCTGATAATCTTGCGGCGCCCCCATACAGGCAAAGTTTTCCGGTAATAACACCAGACACGGGCGCTCAACAGGCAAACGTTGCAACAAGCTGGCGATTTGTGCGCGATTTTGCAACCAATCAGCCTGAGCATTGATTTGTAGTGCGACCAACTGCATTACTTGCTCTCCTTGGTTACTGGCGCCGGTAATTTAACTTTTTCTTGCTTACGACCCAGCTCGGTAATTTTGGGCTTAGCAATATCACCTTTGACGGAATAGCTAACTTGGGTGATCACATCAAACACCGGCTGCAAAATCGTGGTGGCCGCTAACACGGCAATCCCCGTGATCGGCGTAATGGCAAACGCGGTGGCAACACCAAAACCGCCGGTTAACGTCGGCGAGAACGTCACCTGATAATCGATCTGTTTTTGACCCAAATCGACCATACCATGCCCTCTCAGATCACCGGAATTACTTTGCAGCAATAGATCATCATTACGCAGCACACCACGATCCAGTTTGCTGCTGAAGCTCATTTTCTTAAAATAAAGCCCTTTCCCGAAGATGTCGCGGAAATCAAAACTAATTCGACGCACAATAGCGTCCAGGGAGAACAGGGATAATAAACGGTTACCGTTGGTATTGTTTACTTCCCGTAAAATACCGTCTCCGGTTTCCATTTTGATTTCACCATTTAAGGTCGCAAAATGTGGCTGTGGTAATGCACCCGGCCAAGATAAATCTAAATCCAGCTGGCTCTTTGTCCCAGTCAGACCAGGATCAAAACCAAAATGTCCCAAAAACAACTCGGTATTACTGCTAACAAATTTACCCTGCAATGAACTGCGAGGTTGATCATCTTGGATAAGCCAACTGGCCTGACCATCAAATTGAGAATTTGCCACTTGCCAGTGCAGATCACGGACTTCGCCGCCCTGTTTAACCGGATACAGATGACCGCTGATCTGCCCCAGAGTATTACCACCATAACGGCAATCCTGGCAGCTAAACCGCAAGTTAGGCCAACGCGCCAACCACGCTTGTTGCGTAGCAAGACTCATGGGTTCAGCAGGTTGTTCATCACCACTGTCCGCCCAATAGAGCCGCGCCATATCCACCTGGATCGGCTTATCCTTGCTCGCTGGTAATTGGATCAGCCCCTGCGCTTTACTGCTTTCCAGCCAGATCTTACTGCCATTACGATCAGGACTCATGCTAAAGCGCACATCACGCCACAATTGATCAGCGAGATGTAATTTATCGACACGCACATCGATGGCACCAATGGCAGGGAATAGCTGATTCACGGCCTGTTGACCATTCATCGGCCAGCGCTGCCACCAATCCAGCCAGGCAGAAGCGTCAGCTTCACTTAAAATAGTACTCACCGAAAAGGGTAAACGAGGCCCAGCACTGCGTTCAATGATCTGATTATCTAACCAGAAGCGGCGAAATTGTTTTTGCTCCGGCACCCAATCAGCCTGCAGTTGCCATTCATGATTCAGTGAACCGGTGATCACACTACTTTCTTGATTGCCGCTGACTTTGACCTGTAATGGCCAGTTCCGCCCAGCCGGTTTGTTGTACGGTGCCGGTAAATCCAGCGCCAGTGCGCTGAGAGGGCTGCTGAGCTGAGCATCGTAGAAATAATGCCCACCTTTATACAAATGCAGATCCAAAGCGCCTTGCCAGTTCGCTTTTCCCTGTAACGTTTGATGGGCCAAACTTGGCAAAACTTTATCGCGTTGGTTATCCCATTCGCCATTCAGACCTAACTTAACTTGGTACTCTTTTTCTTTTTGTTCGCCAGCATATTGTATCTGCAGCGGTTGCCCCCACAGCGTGGCCTGTAAGCCATCAATACCAGTTTTATTGTCATCAAAGGTTAAATCGCCTTGTAACTGTTCCAGCGGCAGATCCAGACTCGGAATATACAAGTTGTTGCCTGCCAGCTTGACGCCACCATTAACTTTAACGGCACCACCATCCAGTGGGATATCTAATTGCAATGCACCAGTCAGCGGTTTTTGGATCTGGACTGCGCGTAACGCTGCCCCGACCGATTCTTGCAATGGTGAACGATACAGATAATCACTGACCGCTTCACCTGTACCAGCAATATCAGCATCAATATACAGATGCGCACCAGGAGCCAGTTTCGGGAACCAAGCATGCAAGCGCGGTGTACTCGCCTCACCCAGCAACGCATGATCGCCTTGCATATCCAGACGGTCATTTTCAAATAACAAATCTAAGGACATTTGATGTAAGGGTTGCCAGCCATCACCAAATTGGAACGTGGCATTCCGCAACGGTACCCATGCCTGAAACACGCCATTGTGTTCCGCAAAGGGAAAATCATGAAAAGTACCATGCCATAGGATCTTCGCATTTTTCGCTTGTCCGCCCTGCAAGGCTTGGGTCAGATAATCAATGACCGGCTCACCCATGGCACCATGCGGAAAATAGAAATGCGCCTGACTGGCATCTTGTAAATCAACACGACTATCCAGTGCCAGAAACAGCGGTTGCGCTGTATCCTGACTGAGACGAAATTGCGTATTCGTGGTCACAACATCAGTATTTAACTGCACATGGTCGGCAGTTAATGCCCAGCTACCATTCTGCGTTTGCCAATTCAGCGCCGCCGAAAAAGCATGTACAGGCCAAGGCTTTTCAAAATAGGGTTGTAGATCCCAGGTTTGCGGCTCCAATTGCTTGAGTGACAGTGCAATACCCTTGGGTGACAAACTAAAGGACGCATCAACATGGTGTAACCCTGGTACCATTTTCCAGCGCTGCCACTGCATTTTTTGTAGCTGCCCGCTGAACAACCAGTTGTCATGCTCTGCATCGCGGGAAAAACGCAGCTCATTCAGTTGACCTTGTGGCGCCAATGTCCGCAATGCTTCTGAGGCGACAGAATCCATGGGTAAGAACAATCCGGCCAAGGGGGTTAATTCACTCAGCTGGAGCGGATCCATCTGTCCAGAATATTGCGCCGCATGCTTATCCAGTTGTAACTGCCAATCACGCCATGGCTGGTTTTCGCTGTGCAGTTGTAAACCCTGACTACGTAATTGCCAACCATCCGGCTGACGTTGCCAGATAAGCTCGCCACCTTGTAATTCTAAACTGTGCGTCTTTTCTGCTTGTTGCCAACCAAGACGATTTAAGCCCAGTTGCAACAACGCGCTTTGCCATTGCCCTGGTGTGCGATCCAGCCACAGCTGAAAAGCCAACGCCCCATGAATGGATTGTACGTTAGCTGCGAGCGGGGCTGGCAATAAGCCACCGAGTTGTTTTACAACATGCGATTCTGTCGCCAGATAAATATGCCCCGCCAGATCATCTACTGTTGCAGCACCTTGTAGCTCGGCCTGCAACAACAACGGTACGACCAATGCCTGTTGAGCTAATGCAGTACGTGCATACAACCGATGTTGCCCAGCACTATTTTCGGTATACAGCTGTTCAATATGAATTTCGGCCAACAATTGCTGCTGACGCACCAGGGTGACCTGACTATTGGTCATACTGATTTGCTGTAGTTGCTCCAGCAACAAGGGTAAAAAACCATTCAGGGCCGGTAATGGCGAGTTAACCGTTGGTTCTGGTTTAGGGAGTTGAATGGTCAGTTGCAGCTGATCTGCTTGTAATTGCGCCAAGCAGCCATGGGTTTTCCAGACTTGTAAAAATGGATTACAGTGCAGTTGTAGCTTCTTCGCATGCAGATTGATTGACGTAGCGCCTTGTTGCTCGAAGGCGACATCATCCAGCTCTAATTGCAGACCATAATTTTGCCAACGCCAGCCGATATGCTCTGCCGATGCCGTAACCCCAACCGGCAGAAACTGGCGCAATAACCAGTCACGGTGCGGCTGTAAATCAGGAACACCGAACCGCAGCGCCGTGACCAGCACTGCCAGTAAAACAAAAACACCCGCCAGTAAAATGGCGCATCCACGCGCAATGCCACGCCAACGCACTTACATCATCACCACGTCAAATTGTTCCTGACTGTATAATGGCTCCGCTTGTACCTTAACTTGTTTGCTAATAAAGACTTCTAACTCGGCCAGACTGTGCGACTCATCGCCACGTAACGCCTCTGCGACTGCCGGAGAGGCATACACCACAAACTGATCAGCATCATAGGCACGATTGACACGTAAGATCTCACGCAGAATTTCGTAACAAACCGATTCCACCGTTTTAACGCGGCCACGCCCATTACATTCTGGGCATTGTGAACACAACACATGCTCCAGACTTTCTCGGGTCCGCTTACGGGTCATCTCTACCAAACCCAGTTGTGAGAAACCATTGACGCCAGTTTTCGCCCGATCTTTGGCGAGCGCCTGTTCAAGGCTTTGCAATACGCGTCGACGATGATCTTCGCTTTGCATATCGATGAAATCGATAATGATAATACCGCCAAGGTTGCGTAAACGCAGTTGACGGGCAATCGCCGCTGTCGCCTCGACGTTGGTATTAAAGATGGTCTCTTCCAGATT
>CAIZDF010000247.1 GCA_903931645.1 uncultured Tolumonas sp. | reverse complement strand
GAATTTTTGAACTATCGTAGGCTATTATTCCTGCAAGCCACATGTAGGGAACGCATTGATAGCCATTTACTAGAACGCATGCAGGTGGGACAAACATCCGGGCTGCACGTATTAAAGCAGCGCTTCCCGCTGTCGTATGAAGGTTATGTCGTTGGTGAGCTGGAAGTCAGTTTGACACTAGAACCTATCTACCAACGTTTATGGCAAAAAAGTCTGATTATTCTGATCACGCAAACCTTAAAAACGTTACTGGTTTCCTGTTTTATCCTGCTGATTTTTTACCACCAGCTGATCAGTCATCTGCATAAGATCACCGGTTTTTTACAACATTTAGATGTGAGTGCCCCACCACAACCGATCACCTTGGAACGACGCCCGCCCGCATCCAGTGATGAACTGGATGCCATCGTGAACAGTATCAATGAGATGCAGCGTCGGCATGCCGATGACTGGCAGGCACAACAATCGTTTGCCGATAATCTGCAACAAGAACACGCGATTAATAAAGAATTGAATGAAAAACTGGAGCAAAAAGTCGTGGCTCGCACCCAGTCGCTGGAAAATAGCCACCATGAATTGCAAAAGGCTTACGACGATTTAAAAAACACCCAAAAAGCGTTAATTGAATCGGAGAAAATGGCTTCCTTGGGCGCATTAGTAGCCGGTATGGCGCATGAGCTGAATACACCGCTTGGGATCAGCATGACTGCCAACCGTTTTCTAACCTCCCGACTCAAAGATCTAGTCATGACCCCACTACCAGAATCGGAAGAACACAACGGCTGGCATGGACAATTAGCGGCGATACAAGAGTCGACCGAGTTGATGCAGCAACAAACCCGCAAGGCACTGGACTTACTGAATAATTTCCAGCAGATCGCCATCACGCACAGCGGCCAGCAGCCTAGTCGTTTTAATGTGGCCGAAACTCTGCACCAAATTATCATTTCGCAGGGCCACCGCCTGAACCAGCAACATTGTCATGTTTCCATTCAATGTGAACCCACGCTGGAGGTACACAGTTACCTTTCGGCCTTTACTCGGGTCTGCAATCACCTGATCCAAAACTCGCTGGATCACGGTTTTGAGCATTGCAATCGGCCGCGCAGCATTACGATCCAGATCAGCCATGAACAAGGCCAAGTGCGGCTTGATTATCACGATAACGGACAAGGCATTGACCCTGAGATATTACCTCATATCTTTGAACCATTTGTCACCAATCGACGAGAACAGGGTTTCTCTGGTCTCGGGGGATACATTATCTATAATCAGGTGGTGCAATTGCTCAATGGACAAATCAAATGCCAGAGTAATTCTGGAAATGGCGTCCATTTTTGCATTGAAATACCACAATTCATCTAATATTCAGATGAAAACTCTATTAACCCGGACATCGCCGTTGAAATGAGCAGGATGTAAACATCCCTCGTTTCACATGGATTTATGATATTCTTATCCCATTTTTAGCTTCCCGCGGATGCTCGCATGTCTACTCAACTCTCAATTGCGGAACGTCTGGCAACAGTTCGCCATTCAATGCAACACCTTGATGTACAGGCATTTATCATACCCCACGACGATGAACATCTGGGCGAATACACAGCGCCGGCAGATGAACGGCTGGCGTGGCTAACCGGTTTTACCGGCTCAGCAGGGGTGGCGGTAGTCCTGACAGAACAAGCGGCATTATTCGTGGACGGACGCTATACCGTGCAAGCACGCCAGCAAGTATCCGATGAGCACTTTATTCACCTGCATCTGATCCGCGATCCGTTTCTGGATTGGTTAGTACAGCAATTACCGGCCGGTAGCCGGGTGGGTATTGATGCGCGTCTGCACAGTCTGGAATGGTACCGCAAAGCGCAGCAGCAATTGAGCACCGCAAAAATTAGCCTGCATCCGCTGGCAGAAAACCCGATTGATTTACATTGGTCAGATCGCCCGGCAGCCTCTGTCGCACCTGCACGACTGTTTGCCGAAACAGTGGCCGGCGAAAGCAGCATCTCGAAACGCCAGCGCATGGCGGCACAATTACGCGCACAATCGGCTGATGCCTTGCTGTTAACCCAAAATGAATCGATCAACTGGTTATTGAACATTCGTGGCAGTGATATTCCCGCCCTGCCGGTGGTGAGTGCGTTTGCCATTTTATACAGCAATGCCACGCTCGATCTGTTTATTGACCCGACTCGGCTGGACAGCCAATTTAGTGCCCATGTCGGTAATGATGTGTCGGTCTATCCGGCCAGTAAACTCAACGATGTCTTACAACGACTGGGAGAAGATGCGCTTCAAGTCTGGTTAGACAATGCCAGTTGTAATGCCGCCTGTGGTTTACAGTTATTGCAACATGGTGCGCATCTGCTGGAACAGGCCGACCCTTGTCTGCTGGCCAAAGCCTGCAAAAACAGCATTGAGCTAGCGGGTATGCAGGAAGCGCATCGTAAAGATGCCATCGCCATGTGCCGTTTTCTGGCTTGGCTGGATAAAGCCATCACCGACGGGTTGCAAAGTGATGAAGCCCAATTGGCTGACAAGCTGGAAAGCTTCCGTTTGCAACAACCCGGTTATCTGGAAGCCAGTTTTGCAACTATCTCCGCGCTCGGCCCTAATGCCGCCCTGCCACATTACAACTTCCGCAATGGCATGCCACGCGCATTTGGCCAGGATGCTATCTATCTGGTCGATTCCGGCGGTCATTATGACGAAGGCACGACCGATATTACCCGCACCATCCAGGTTGGGAACGCCAATGACGATGTGCGGACCTTGTTTACGCTGGTCATGAAAGGTCACATCGCACTCAGTCGGGCACAATTCCCGAAAGGCACCTGCGGTATGCAATTGGATGTGCTGGCACGATTGCCATTATGGCAAGCCGGTTTTAACTATGACCATGGCACCGGTCATGGCGTCGGTCATGTTTTAAGTGTGCATGAAGGCCCACAGCGCATTTCACCGAAAGGCAGCACCACGCCACTCGAGCCTGGTATGGTGATTTCCAACGAGCCCGGTTATTACCGTGAAGGCGTCTTTGGCATGCGCTGTGAAAATCTGGTTGCGGTAGAAGCGCTGACCTCTGCCAGCGAAATCGAACGTTATGCCTTCCGCAATCTGACACTGGTACCATTCGATAAACGCTTATTATTAAGCGAATTGCTGAATAGTGATGAAAAACAGTGGTGGAATGACTATCACCGCGAGGTGCTCACCGCTATTGCACCTTCATTGCAAGGAAGTGATTTATTGTGGCTGGAACAAGCCACTGCGGCCATTTGATTATCAACATCATGGCCTCGTCAAATGTAGTGCTGACTGACCAGCAAACTGGCAGTCAGCAGCTGCGATTGTTACAATCTGATTTATTTGCTGTGCTATTTAGCAAGCT
>CAIZDF010000246.1 GCA_903931645.1 uncultured Tolumonas sp. | reverse complement strand
CGCCAACTCTTCTGCTGCTGGCTTCATCAAAGCACAGTGAGAAGGCACGCTGACAGGTAATGGTAAAGCACGTTTAGCACCAGACTCTTTCATTAATACATTGGCACGTTCAACCGATTCTTTATGGCCTGCAATAACAACCTGACCAGGAGAGTTAAAGTTGACCGGGGATACAACCTGACCTTGTGCTGCTTTTTCACAATTGGCAGCAATAGAATCATTATCCAGACCAATGATAGCCGCCATCGCACCAACACCTTCCGGTACTGCGCGCTGCATAGCCTGACCACGTAATTCTACCAGTTTAACTGCATCGGCAAAGTTCAATGCACCAGCACACACCAGCGCCGAATATTCGCCTAAGCTATGACCCGCCATAACAGCCGGCGTCGCGCCGCCTTGAGCCTGCCACAGGCGCCATAATGCCACTGAGCTTGTCAATAAAGCCGGTTGTGTCTTCCAAGTTTTATTCAGCTCTTCTGCAGGGCCTTGCATGACCAATTCAAACAAGTCATAACCTAATACCGCACTGGCTTCTGCGAAGGTTTCTTTAATGATTGGATAGGCTTCAGCCAATTCAGCCAGCATGCCAACGCTCTGAGAGCCTTGTCCCGGGAAGGCAATTGCAAACTTACTCATTTTTTATTTCCTTTCTTTCTCAATAACGAACTAAAGCTGAACCCCAGGTAAAGCCGCCACCAAATGCTTCTAATAACAGCAATTGGCCACGCTTGATCCGGCCGTCACGCACACCTTCATCCAATGCAATAGGCACAGATGCTGCTGATGTATTACCGTGACGATCCAGTGTCAGGATCACCTGATCCATCGACATACCCAATTTTTTGGCTGTCGCACTGATAATGCGCCAGTTAGCTTGGTGTGGCACCAGCCAATCCAGTTCAGATTTATCGATGTTGTTCGCGTCCAGCGTCTGTGTTACCAGCTCACTCAAACGGGTAACTGCCACTTTAAATACGTCATTACCTTTCATATACATGTAGGCATTATCTGTATCTTCAGCGCCACGTTGTGCCTGTGGTAGTTTTAACAACTCACCATAGCGACCATCAGCGAATAAATGGGTAGATAAAATACCTTGCTCTTCTGATGCACCTAATACAACGGCACCCGCGCCATCACCGAACAGAATGATAGTGCCACGATCATTAGGCTCGCAGGCGCGGGATAACGTGTCCGCCCCAACGACCAGAATATGTTTTACATTTCCGGTGCGAATAAATTGATCTGCCACACTCAGCGCATAGGTAAAACCTGCACAAGCCGCCGCCAGATCAAATGCTGGGATACCAGGACGATCCAACATGGCTTGTAATTCACAAGCAGCTGCCGGAAAAGCATTTTCAGCACTGGTAGTCGCGACAATAATCATATCCAGTTCAGCCGCAGAGATCTCTGCCGCAGATAACGCCTGTTGGGCAGCCTGGAAAGACAATGAGGCTACTGTTTCATTGTCTCCAGCAATACGGCGTTCCCGGATACCGGTTCTTTCCACGATCCATTCATCACTGGTTTCGACCATACGCTCAAGATCAGCGTTAGTACGAACCTTTTCGGGTACATAGCTACCCGTACCAAGAATTTTACTGAACATAAAGTGAATTAGCGCTCGTGTGTGTGTTCTGCGATAAAGCGTTCTGAGATCCGACGAGGCAACTGTTGTTCGATCTCAGCCACTGCATGCAGAATGGCATTAGACAAAGCCCGCCGGTCGGCGCGCCCATGACTTTTAATTACGATACCATTTAGCCCCAGAAGACTGGCACCATTATAGTGGTCTGGATGCATTACTGACAAAGACGTTTGTATTCCATCAGTAGAATTTGGTTTATTTTTTGCCAAAAGAGAGCCATTGAGAGCCTTTAGTTGGCTATAAAAAAATCTAGCGATCCCTTCTGCCGTCTTTAATGCAATATTCCCGGTAAAACCATCGCAGACAATTACATCAGCTTGACCAGAGATCAGTTGATCACCTTCCAGAAAACCGATGTAGT
>CAIZDF010000245.1 GCA_903931645.1 uncultured Tolumonas sp. | reverse complement strand
GCTTGTTTGGCGGTGCCGGTGTGGGAAAAACAGTGCTGATCATGGAATTCATGAATGCCATTATTCGCCTGCATCATGGTGTCTCGGTATTTGCTGGCGTCGGGGAACGCATTCGGGAAGGTCATGAACTTTGGCACGACATGCACGATTCAGGTGTCATGCCTCGAACATTGATGGTTTTTGGCCAAATGGATGAATCGCCGGGCGTACGTTTCCGCATTGGTTTATCCGCCCTGACCTATGCCGAATATCTACGCGATCATGTCGCGAAAGAAGTCTTATTTCTGATGGATAACGCATTTCGTTTTGTGCAGGCAGGCAGCGAACTCTCCGGATTACTTGGCCGCATGCCCGCCACAGTGGGCTATCAACCGACGCTACTGTCTGAAGTTGCTGAATTACAAGAACGGATCTCATCGAACCGCAGCGGGAGCATTACCGCCGTGGAAGCCGTATATGTTCCAGCAGATGATATGACTGATCCCGCGGTAGGAGCCATCTTAGCTCATCTTGATACCACCGTTATTCTTTCGCGCAATCAGGCCGCGAAAGGAATTTACCCTGCAGTTGACCCACTATCTTCCGGCAGTCGCATGATGGATCGCGTCACTGTGGGTGAGCGCCATTATCGCGTAGCACAAACAGTTCGTGAACATTTGGCACGTTATCGGGAACTGGAAGACATTATTGCCATGTTGGGGTTAGAGGCATTATCGGAAGCCGACCGCCAGACTGTGCTTCGGGCCCGCTTACTTGAGCGGTATCTGACACAACCGTTTTTTGTTGTTGCTGAACATACTGGTATTGCTGGCATATCAGTGCCACTAGAAACCACCTTGACGGATTGTGAAGATTTTATAAATGGTAAATATGATGATCTTCCTGAGGAACGTTGCTATATGCGCGGTGGTATGAGGGATGGGATATGAGCCTGATCACCTTATATTTACAAAGTGCGATACGAACCGAAACCATCGCTGATGTTGCCAGCTTTATAGGCAAAGATACGTCTGGAAGTTTTGGCATACAGCCCGGCAGAGCAGCGTTGATCACTGTCCTCGAATACGGTCTTTCCCGTTTTCGGACGACTACTGGAGTTTGGTATTACTTGGCCTGCCCTGGCGCCGTACTGCACTTTGCAGATAACCAGCTCACCATCAATAGTCGTTACTACCTTTATCATCAAGATCATGAACGAATCGCTGGGTTACTCACTGGGCAATTAGCCGAGGAAGAAAAAGCCCTTAGTCACGTCAAACACAATTTGCAGCAGCTGGAGCAAGAGTTGTTTCGGCGGTTGCGCCAGTTAGATCGGTGGTCATCATGAACAATAAACGATGGCAACAAAATGTAGATCGAGACAGTAAACGGCTTAAAGAAGCAGAACGAGGCCGTCGTTCCATTTTAGTTCATACGATATTTTTGGGCAGTTTGTCGGTGCTGTTTCTCGTTCCGTTATTAGTAGGCGCCTATTTAGGTAGTTGGATTGATAGCCAAGGCGAAGGTTACACCGTCAAATGGACGGTCAACCTGATCATTCTCGGCATCGCAGTTGGGGTGTTCAACGTTTATTTCTTTATCAGGAAGTATTGGTAATGAACGGAGAAATGATCATTTTCAGTTTGGGTCTCTTTCATATCACCTCAACCGTGGTGACGACTTGGGGCCTCTTACTGTTTTTCGCACTGAGTTGTTGGCTGGCAACGAGACATCTGTCAGTCAATGAACCTGGTTTAATACAAACTGCACTGGAAGGCGCTATTCAGGCCATTGAAACTGCCATCGACGAAGTGTTACCAAGCAAAGCAAATTTGTTATTGCCATTTATTGGCACGCTCTGGTTATTCATTGCAGCGGCCAACCTAACAGGCCTCATTCCTGAACTGCATTCGCCAACCGGCGATCTATCAACTACTGCTGCACTGGCAATTTTAGTTTTTCTTTCTGTGCATTGGTACGGCATTCGCACCTCTGGTCTGAAACGGTATCTTGCACATTACCTAACTCCCAGCCCCATATTATTACCTTTCCATCTGCTGGGTGAATTATCACGCACAATTGCGCTGGCGATGCGTCTCTTCGGCAACATTATGAGCTTAGAAATGGCGGCATTATTAGTGTTGATGGTTGCGGGGCTGTTGGTGCCCGTTCCCGTCCTGATGCTGCATATCGTCGAGGCTCTGGTTCAGGCTTATATCTTCGGCACGCTAGCACTGATTTATATCGCTGGTGGCATGCAATCCCACGAAACTGACGCTATTCAGGAAGCATCACCACCGAACAAGAAAGGAGATAAAACATGAGTGACATGCATCTATTTGCGCTGATCTCGACAGTCGCTGCGGCACTGGCTATCGCAATTGGCATCATCTTTCCGGCTATTGCCATGGGCAGGGCCATTACACAGGCGTTGGAAGCGTTAGCTCGTCAGCCGGAAGCAGAAAAATCAATAAGCCGGACGCTATTTATTGGTCTTGCCATGATTGAGTCGCTGGCAATTTATGTACTGGTTATTGTGCTGATCATTCTGTTCCGCAACCCACTGCTTGAATACCTATTGAAATAGGAGGTAGTCATGGCATTTGACTGGTCGACCTTTGTTCTTGAAATTATCAATTTCTTGGCATTGGTATGGATATTAAAACGATTTCTCTATCAGCCAGTATTGACCACGTTGGCTGAACGTCGTGCCGGAGTGGAGCGGACATTGCGTGAAGCGCAGGAAAAAGAGAACAACGCATCAACATTGAAAACGCAATATGAAAGCCGCCTTGCCGATTGGGAACAGGAAAAAACGACGGCTCGAACCCTCTTTGCCACCGAAATGACCGCGGAACGTCAGCGACAAATGGAATCGCTCAATAAAGAACTACTTGTAGAACGGGAACGAAATGCAGCTCAAGAAACCCATCGGCAGGAAGTTTTGCGACAAGAGTTAGTCGCCGAGTGCAATTTACAAGCACGTCAATTCGCCAGCAAACTCTTAGCTAAACTGGCCGGCCCTGAACTGGAGGCTCGTCTTATTGAGCTCTTTATTGAAGAGATCAAAGTAATACCAGCAGAGCAGATCAGGCTGATTCAAATTGGCTTGAATGGTCAGGGAAATGGCCTAGTTACAAGTGCTTATCCTCTATCTAATGAGCAAAGAAAACAGATCAGCACAGCCATTGATGATCAACTTGAACTCCATAGTCAGCTCGAATTTATGCAAGATGCAAATTTGCTAGCGGGCTTAAGAATCTCACTTGGCGCATGGCAGCTAGATTTAAGTCTGGCTGGAGAATTGAGCGTTTATGCGGAGGCATCCGGCTTTGGACAGTGATTTGTCAGGTCTGAATGCAGGCCTCAGTAGACATCAGCAACTTGCTATATATCGTCCGCAACTACGGATCAGTGAGATTGGTAAAGTTGCGGCGATTGGTGATGGTATTGTCTGGGTTGAAGGGCTACCATCAGCGGCCATGGATGAAATTCTGCGCTTCGAAAATGGAAGTGAAGCACAAGTATTCTATTTAGGCCGCAAACGTATCGGCGCCATATTACTCAGTCAGAATGATAGTTTAGTTGCGGGAACGTCAGCTCATCTGACAGGGCATCGGCTGGATATTGGTGTGGGTGATGATTTTCTCGGTCGAGTCGTTGATCCGCTAGGGCGTCCTTTAGATGGCAGAGCCTCACCGATGTTTAATCGTCGCCGTTTATTAGAGGTTTCTTCACCGCCGATCCCAGCCAGAGATTTTGTTGCACGACCATTACTCAGTGGTATCAAAATGGTAGATACCATGATCCCTATTGGTAAGGGGCAACGACAGCTGATTATTGGTGATGCCGGAACCGGAAAAAGCTCGCTGGCAATAGATACCATCATTGCGCAAAAAGGGCGTAATGTACTTTGCGTGTATGTATTAATCAGCCAAAAACGCTCATCCGTTGTCGCCACCATAGAGACATTACGACAGGCCGGAGTGCTTGATATTACTTGCGTAGTCGTAGCTGAAGCCACTACCACCCCAGGGCTTAAATTTCTTGCCCCTTTTGCGGGATGTACACTGGCCGAGGAATGGATGTGGTCTGGTCGGGATGTACTGATCGTTTATGATGACCTGACCACACATGCACGGGCTTACCGAGAGTTATCGTTACTACTACGACGGCCTCCGGGCCGAGAAGCATATCCCGGGGATATTTTTTACCTTCACTCTCGCCTGTTGGAACGGTCAACTGCCCTTGCCTCACATTTTGGTGGTGGCAGCATGACCGCGCTTCCTATAGTGGAGACCGAACAGGGAGAAATCGCTGCTTACATTCCAACCAATTTAATTTCGATCACGGATGGTCAGATATATCTCGACACCTCATTGTATGCGCGAGGTTTTCTGCCCGCGATTGACATTACCCGCTCGGTCTCACGCATTGGCGGTAAGGCTCAATTACCCGTCATTAAAGTCGAAGCAGGCCGGATGAAATTGGATTATCTGCAATTTCTGGAACTCGAAGTGTTCACACGTTTTGGTGCTCGCTTGGAAGCAGGAGTTGAAGTAAAAATCCGGCGCGGGCGGCTATTAAGAGAATTGCTTAAACAAGAGCGCTTGTCACCGCTGTCTCCAGAGCAGCATATGGCTTGGCTTGTTGCTTATAACGAAGGTTTTTTTGATCACTTTGATGCCAGTAAGATAACCACTGTATTCGC
>CAIZDF010000244.1 GCA_903931645.1 uncultured Tolumonas sp. | reverse complement strand
ATATTCTTTATCAGTCAGTGTCTGAGCTGGCGCCACAGTGATTGAGTCACCGGTGTGTACGCCCATCGGGTCAAAGTTTTCAATAGAACAGACGATGATGCAGTTATCGTTACGATCACGCACCACTTCCATCTCATACTCTTTCCAACCGATCAGCGACTCGTCGATCAGCAGCTCTTTGGTTGGCGACAGATCTAAGCCACGCTCACAGATCTCAACGAACTCTTCAGGGTTGTAAGCGATACCGCCACCTGAACCACCCATGGTGAACGATGGACGAATGATACATGGGAAACCAACGCTCTTCTGAACGTCCCACGCTTCATCCATATTGTGCGCGATACCAGCACGCGGGCATTCCAGACCGATAGAACGCATCGCTAAATCGAAACGGCGACGATCTTCGGCTTTATCAATCGCATCCGCTGTGGCACCGATCATTTCTACGCCAAACTCGGCCAATACGCCGTGACGTTCCAGATCCAGCGCACAGTTCAGTGCAGTCTGACCACCCATGGTCGGCAGAACCGCATCTGGGCGCTCTTTTTCAATAATTTTGCGCACGACTTCCCAAGTGATTGGCTCGATGTAAGTGGCATCAGCCATTTCAGGGTCAGTCATGATCGTGGCAGGGTTAGAGTTCACCAGAATGACGCGGAAACCCTCTTCACGCAGTGCTTTACACGCTTGTGCACCAGAATAGTCGAATTCACAAGCCTGACCGATCACGATTGGGCCTGCACCCAAGATCAGAATACTTTTTAAGTCCGTACGTTTTGGCATGACGCTACCTATTCCTGTTATGCGCGATATTTTTTGATCAAGTCGATGAAATGGTCGAACAGCGGAGCTGCATCATGCGGACCAGGGCTCGCTTCAGGGTGGCCCTGGAAGCTGAACGCTGGTTTATCAGTACGATGAATACCCTGCAATGAACCGTCGAACAGTGATTTATGTGTCACACGCAGGTTAGCTGGCATATCTGTATCATCTGCTGCAAAACCATGGTTCTGGCTGGTGATCATCACCACGTTGCGATCCAGATCTTTCACCGGATGGTTGGCTCCATGATGACCAAATTTCATTTTCATGGTTTTCGCACCGGAAGCCAGTGCCAGCAACTGATGACCTAAACAGATACCAAAAATTGGCAGCTCGGTTTCCAGGAAGGTTTTGATCGCTTTGATTGCGTAGTCACATGGTTCTGGGTCACCAGGGCCATTCGACAGGAAAACACCGTCTGGATTCATCGCCAGCACGGTTTCCGCTGGCGTTTGTGCCGGAACAACGGTCACACGACAGCCACGATCAACCAACATACGCAGAATATTGCGTTTCACACCGAAATCATAAGCAACGACATGGAATGGGTATTCAGCAGGTTTTGTATGACCCTGACCCAATTTCCATGAACCTTCGGTCCATTCATACGCTTCAGTACAACTCACTACTTTCGCCAGATCCATGCCTTTCAGGCCAGGGAAGGCTTTCGTTGCCGCCAGTGCTTTCGCTGCATCCAGGTCACCGCCTGCGATGATACAACCAGCCTGAGCGCCTTTTTCACGCAAAATACGAGTCAGTTTGCGGGTATCAATTTCAGCAATCCCAACCACATTGTGCTTCTTCAGATAGTCAGACAGGGTTGCCTGATTACGGAAGTTAGATGCAACTAATGGCAGATCGCGAATGATGAGGCCTTGAGCATGAATGTTTGGGGATTCTTCGTCTTCAGAATTGGTACCAGTGTTACCAATGTGGGGATAAGTCAGCGTTACAATTTGGCGGCAATAAGAAGGATCAGTGAGAATTTCTTGATAGCCTGTCATCGAGGTATTGAAAACAACTTCCCCGACTGAACAGCCTTCAGCACCAATAGACACACCCTTAAACACCGTCCCATCTTCCAACACTAACAGGGCAGAATGAGTCAAGACGACCTCCAAGTCATTAAATTTATGCTTGTACCCCGATCAGTATGTTTCCTGCGCACTGAAGGGGTGATTTTATTGCCTGTTTAGGTTTGTTTGGCTGAAAACGCCATTTTACAAACTCACATCAGGCAAATTCCGGCT
>CAIZDF010000243.1 GCA_903931645.1 uncultured Tolumonas sp. | reverse complement strand
CACCAACCAGCCTTGCGGATTATTCGGCTGCGCCATTTGCGAAAATTGCTGGCGGATCAATACTGAGTCATCGGCATAATAGCCGGCGTTGTTATTTGCGCAGGCAGTGACAAACAAGAGGAAAAACAGCGAGATCCACTTCATTTTCATGTTCTCAGAAAGGAGTTTCAGGCATACATATCGACACGCAGCATTTGTTCAAGCTGACTGCGGCGATCTTGAAGGGCAACATCTTTATACGCATAGATAGCCCGACTTTGTTTCGGGCTAGGCTGGTCGTAAGTTAACTTTTCTGCCGCCTCTTCCGCACCGGCAGCAAAAACCACGGAATCAGACTTGGTACTGGTCTGTTCAGCAGTTTCTTCACTGGCGCGATCTTTCCCCGGATAGAGATAACCATCCGGTCGGCTTAAACCTGTGATCGAAAGATTGGTAGCAGCTATATTCATAGAAAACGGGTTAACTCATCCTGTTCACTAATTATTCACGACCCGGCAGCTTTTTCCAAGTCACCTTATCACGTAAATATACGGGTGTAGCCAGAGATGGATCACAATACTCACCAGCCTGATACGCGGCAACCGCTTGTGGCAGCATATCCTGAGCCCATGGCAGATTCAATTCGACCTGATTTGCAGTGGGTAACATGCCCAATTTAGCTGCTAATTCAGTATAGCTGGTGAATCCGGTACCCACGGCAACACCGCCTGCTATTTTTGTTGTCACCGCGTGCAGGAATTCAGCGGCCTGTTCCGGCAGAATAACAGCTTCCTCAAACACCGGCTGCATGCGCCCATCTTGTAGTGTAAACGCGCCCAAATAGATTTCATTCATACGCGCATCTATCGCAGCAATTACTTTGTCCGCTTGCTGTCGACGATAAGCACCTTGCGCCAGCATCTGCAGCGTTGAAATGCCAATCAATGGCACATTCGCGCCATACGCCAAGCCTTGTGCCGCCCCGATACCAATACGTACGCCGGTAAAAGAACCGGGGCCACGGCCAAACGCAATAGCATCTAATTCCTGCAATGATGCGCCCGCTTCTGCCAGTAATTCACTCACCATCGGCAGAATGATTCGGGTATGCCCCTGCGGCGCTACCTGTTCGCGGGTTAATACAGCATCGTTCCATAATAAGGCTGCAGAACAAGCTTCGGTGGCTGTATCAATCGCCAGAATTTTCATCAGTAATCGTCTCTTCTTGTAATAATGCCGGTTGTAATAAGGCAGCCGGTTCAACCACCTGCATGTCCGGTAATGTCCAAAATTCGCTTAAACGTGTCAGATCCCGACAACGCGGGATCGGCGGCAGACTTTTCAAGAATGCCGCACCATAGGGTTTATTGACCAATCGCGGGTCACAGAGGATCAGGATACCACGATCCTGATAATCGCGGATCAATCGCCCTACCCCTTGCTTTAATACAATAACGGCTTCGGGTAATTGCAATTGCTGGAACGGATCGCCACCTTGTAGACGGCAATCTTCCATGCGGGCTTTCAGTAATGGCTCATCCGGTGAAGTAAACGGTAGCTTATCTATGATGACACACGATAACGCGGCGCCGCGCACATCCACCCCTTCCCAAAAGGAAGACGTAGCCACCAACACGGCACGACCATCTGCAACAAAATCGGCCAAAGTGCGCTGTTTATTATCATCACCTTGCACCAGCACAGTACGATCGAGTTTATCGCGTAACACCTGCGCGATCTGATTGACGCTGTTATAGCTAGTACACAGAAAAAAACAGCCGCCCGGCACTTGTTCAATCACCGGCAATAAACGCTCCGCCAGTTGCGTGGCGCGCTGATAATTTGAAGTGTCGGGTAAATTTCGCGGCACACACAGCAATGACTGATGCTCGTAATCAAACGGACTATCTAATAAACAAGTATCGGCATCTTCCACGCCCATGCGCTGAGAGAAATAATTAAATTCCTCACCGACCGTAAGCGTCGCGGAAGTGAAAATCCAGCTACAACCGACCCGCATCACCTCTTGCGCAAAACGCTCGGCGATGGAAAGCGGCGTCACATTTAAGGTGAAATGACGTTTGGTGGTTTCATACCAATAGGCTGCGCCCACTTCAGTGATCGCTGTGACATGATCCGCCGCCGTCAGAAAGCCGGTTAAACGCTCAAAACAATTATTGATCTGTTCGCCACGACCTAACGCCAATTTACAAACGTCGTAGCAAAATTTGATGGTCTCTTTCAGGCGTTGTAAATCACGCTGCATGGCCGGTTGCGCCAAAATATCACGCAGATTGCCACGAGAAGGATCAACACCAAACGACAAGCGCATTGCCTGACAATCTTGGATCAAGCGATCCGCCGCTTTGCCCAGTTGCGCCATATCTTTGGCTTCCAAGCGATAAGCCAAACGTAACTCTTCAGCAACATCAGACAGTTGGCGGCTGGAGAGTGATTCACCAAAATATTGACTGGCGATATCGGGTAATTGATGAGCTTCGTCGAAGATATAGACGTCAGCATCAGGCAGCAATTCACCAAACCCGGTGTCTTTCACCGACATATCGGCAAAAAACAGATGATGGTTGATCACCACCACCTGTGCATCGAGTGCTTTACGACGCGCTTTGACCAGAAAACAGGTTTCATAATCAGGGCATTCACGCCCTAAACAGTTGTCGTTGGTGCTGGTGACAAAAGGCAGAATCGGCGCTTGTTCCTGTAACCCCGGAATATCCGCCACATCACCACTGAGGGTGCGCGCTTTAAAATTACGCACTTTCGGCAAATCAGCAAATACGTCCGCAGCCAGAAAATGCATTTCCTGCTCAAGCAACGCTAAACGATAAGTACAAAGATAATTCGAGCGCCCTTTTAACTGCGCGACCGGTTTACCGTATTGCATGGCTAACAACAGCGTCGGCAGATCGCGCTCGTAAAGCTGATCTTGCAGGGCTTTAGAACCGGTGCTGATGATGACGCGCTTGCCACTGTCTAAGGCAGGCACCAGATATGCAAACGTTTTTCCAGTGCCGGTTCCGGCTTCCACCAGCAAACGACCCGCACTCTTTATCGTTTTACTGACCGCATCTGCCATATGAACCTGAGCTTGGCGCGGCGCAAAACCAGGTATTGTCTTTGCAAGCAGACCGTTTTCAGCAAAATAATCGATATCCAACGGGAATCCTGATACGAAATAGTGATGTAACAATTATATGGGAATTACATATGTGACAGGAATAACAACTCGAACAATACAGCAGATTCTACAGAGGACATTCGGTCAACATCATGCGAATCTCTAATGGCGCGCGCGATACACGACACAAAAAATGAGCTAATGTAGTTTACTGTATATTTTGTGGCCAAGACTTAACTGGTTTTAAAAAGAGGTAATCGCTATGGTGAATCCTTTGGAGCAACAGCTGTTTGCACTGGACAAGGATGAGTTTAAGCAAGAGATCGTTCACCATCTTCGCACCACACTGGGCACCAGTGAAAAGAAAGCAAGCAAACAAGCATGGTGGATGGCAACCTGCGCCACTATCAATCAGATGCTGTTCGACCGACTGACCAGCACACAACAGACGCACTTCAAAAAAGACACGCGTGCCGTGCACTACTTTTCAGCCGAATTCCTGATGGGACGACTGACCGCCAACAACTTGCATAATTTAGGGCTTTATCAAACGTGTGACGCCGCACTGAAAGAACTCGGTCTGGAATTGACTGATCTGTGCGAAGAAGAACCGGATATGGCGCTCGGTAATGGCGGTTTGGGTCGTTTGGCTGCCTGTTTTATCGATTCACTGGCAACACTGGGTTATCCCGCACTAGGTTATGGCCTGCATTATGAACATGGCTTATTCCGTCAGGAGATCCGCGATGGGCGTCAGGTTGAACGTCCTGATTCATGGCGTGAATATGGCAACCCGTGGGAAATCTGCCGCCCAGAATCTGTGCAGGAAATTCCACTCTACGGTTATGTAGAAACCGTGTTTGGCGAAGATTGCAAAGTACGTAAAGTAT
>CAIZDF010000242.1 GCA_903931645.1 uncultured Tolumonas sp. | reverse complement strand
AGTGTGGCAACGGCGCGCGGTGTTTTGCGCGTTTTGTACGACTGAAGTGTTTAACAAATAAAGATCGTATTGCGGTGAGCACCGTCAGTGGTCGCATCGTGCTGCAGCTGGAAGATAACGATCAGGTCACGGTCAACATGGGTGTACCGGAGTTTGAACCGGCGAAGGTGCCTTTCCGGGCGCTGAAAGCCGAAAAGCTCTATCTGCTGCGTGTCGCAGAACAAACCGTGATGTGTGGTGTGGTGTCGATGGGCAACCCGCACTGTGTGCTGGAAGTGCCGAGCGTGAAAACCGCACCGGTGGAAACACTGGGGCCAAAACTCGAATCGTTCGACCGCTTCCCTGAGCGCGTCAATGTTGGTTTTATGGAAGTGGTTTCGGCCAATGAAATTAACCTGCGCGTGTATGAACGTGGTGCCGGTGAAACATTGGCCTGTGGTACTGGCGCCTGTGCTGCGGTGGTGGTGGGTATCCAGCAGGAAAAACTCAAAGGTCGGGTCAAAGTGAATTTGCCCGGCGGTTCACTGAGTATTTCCTGGAATGGCCCCGGCACACCGGTGTACATGACCGGCCCCGCCGAGCATGTGTTTGACGGACAAATCGAGTTATGAGTATCGACATGGGCGCGCTGGAGGCGATGCTGCAGGAAAATCAGGTGGTTGATTTTCTCAAGCAGCATCCGGATTTTTTCCTACGGCATAAAGCACTGCTGGATGAGTTGACGGTGCCCCATGAACAACGCGGCGCGGTGTCGTTGTTTGATCTAAAACTAGAGCGACAGCGCGACCGTTTGCAGCACTTGGAGCAAGAGCGCCAAGAGTTGCTGACCAATGCCAGCCGTAACGAGTTCATCTTCCGCGTCTATACCGATATATATCCGGCGTTGTTTGCCTGCACCTCATTGCGGCAATTGTGGAAGTGTTTGCACAGCACCTTTCGTGAACGGTTGCGTATTCCGGCCTGTGCCTTGTGGGTCAATCAGGCGCGGGTGAAAGCCAAGCGCTTTGATAAGCCGTATGAGATGGAATATCCGTTATTCCAGCGCTTATGTCTGTATCCGATGGCCGATCAGCTGGTCTATTTTGGTCGCGTGAATGATTGCGACCGTGAGCTGATTTTCGGGCAGGGCTCACTGGTGCATTCAATGGCGCTGTTACGCCTTGGCGAATACGGTGAATGGGGTTTTCTGGCCTTTGGCCACGCCAATCCGCAACATTATCAACCGGGCATGGACAGTTTGCTGCTGGAGCAGTTAGGCCGCTTTGTCACCTTGTTATTACCGACATTGGCACGCTCTTGTGAGTGAACCCTTCGCGGCGGTCGTACACACCTATCTGGAATACCTGCGCGTTGAGCGTCAGCTCAGCGCCCACACCCTCAGTAATTATCAACGGCATTTGCAGGCCATGATTGAATGGTTGCAGGAAAAGCAGGTTCGTGACTGGCGTGAGCTGAATAACCCGCTGGTGCGGCAATGGGCGCACACGCTGCGCAAACACAAAGAGACCTCGCCGCGCACCATCAGCACCAAAATGTCGGCGCTGCGCAGTTTTGCCGATTGGCTGGTGATCCGTGGTTTTCTGGCGGCCAACCCCGCACGCGGTGTGGCGTTACCGAAACTCGGCCGTCCGTTGCCGAAAAATCTCGATGTTGATCAGATGCACCAGCTGCTTAATATCAGCGATGAGCAAGATCCGCTGGCGGTGCGCGACCGAGCGATCATGGAGCTGTTTTATACCTGCGGCATGCGTCTGTCGGAGTTAGTGGGTCTCGATCTGCAGGATATCCAGCTCGATTCACGGCAAGTTCGGGTGATCGGGAAGGGCAATAAAGAGCGCATTTTGCCGATTGGCCGCTTGGCGCTGGAGTGGCTGGAAAAATGGCTGCACATCCGGCCCACCTTTGCAGTCGAGGGTGAGCAAGCGTTGTTTCTTAGCAGCCGTAAACGGCGCATTACCTCGCGCATGGTTGAGATCCGTCTTGCGCAGTGGGGGCAAAAACAGACTCTCAACAGCCACGTACATCCACATAAATTACGTCACAGTTTTGCCACGCACATGCTGGAATCATCCGGCGATTTGCGTGCCGTACAAGAGCTGTTAGGCCACGCCAATCTGGCCACCACGCAAGTCTATACCCACCTCGATTTCCAACATTTAGCCGCGGTCTATGACCAAGCGCATCCGCGTTCCAAACGCAAAAAACTCAAGCCGGAAGAGGAAGAGTAATCAGCCTCGTTTTCTCATTAAATAAAAGGCAATCTTTGCGGCCAGTTTGCGAGGGGTAAAACGGATCAACAGCGCTAAGAGCGCATTTTGCCGCCCGGGGATATACACACTTTTTTTCGCAATAAAAGCATTCCAACCTTGTGCGGCGACTGAGTAGGGATCTGCGAGTGGAAATCCTTGTGTATTGATGGCTGCTTTGGCAATAAAAGGTGTCTGAATAAACCCTGGGCACAGTGCCATGATGGAAATGCCGCTATGGCTATATTCTTCATTTAATGCTGCGGAAAGATGTAAAACATAACTTTTACTCGCTGTATAAACAGCCATGAACGGCAGGGGTTGCAGCGCAGCTAAAGAGGCAATATTGATGATGCCCATGCCATGATTGGCGATGATTTCAGGAATGGCGGCGTAATTTAGTGCGGTCAACGCGCTAATATTGAGTTCAACCAGGTGATGATAACGCTCATAGGCCACTTGATGAAATTCGCCATAAACTCCTTCGCCAGCATTATTTATTAACAAACTGATTTTATGGCTTTTTATCTTATGAATTAACGCATTCAGATCTTCTTCTGACGTTAAATCATGCGGCCAGCAAATGACATCGACACCGTATGATTTTTGTAATTCGCGAGCAAGTGTCAGAAGTGTTTGCTCATTTCTGGCAACCAGAATGATTTGCTGAAAGGACTGAGCTAAAAGATGTGAAAAAGCCTCTCCTAAACCCGAAGAGGCACCGGTGATTAATACCGTTTTTATTTCTTTCATTGCGTTTGATTTCTATTTTATTTGAAATCAACCATCATCTGTTTCGGTACCGGAATATCTTTCGATGTCGCTACGCAAACATCGGCATATTCGGTAAATTTAGTGGGCTGCGGTAATCCCAATTCATGTAATCGGTAGTTTTCGAACAGTACATTTAAGGCAGCAAATTCACCATATAAACGAATGGCCTTCAGCATCAGACGCTTATTGCAATGGCCAAATATCGTTGAAAACTCATGCGCTCTTTCGGCAATTTCTTCAAAGCTGACATGTTTATAATCTGCGCCCACGGGAGCAACGCCTAATGCTTTTGCAATCGCGATGTCTATTTCGGCAAAGGATGCTGAAGCATCTGTTCCTGCTGAAATATGGTAAAAATCATGTGGCAGATTTTCTTTTTCTATCAGTGTAACTAAAACCTCTGCGCAGTAATCAACAGGAATAATGTCAATTTTATCCTGT
>CAIZDF010000241.1 GCA_903931645.1 uncultured Tolumonas sp. | reverse complement strand
CTGCGATTGCCAGAGCAAAAGCTAAAAAAACGCAGACTGAACAGCCAGCGGTTCCTGTCGCAGACGAGGAACAAGTCGCCAAAGCGGTTGACCCTGACGCAGCCAGAAAAGCAGCAGTCGCTGCTGCAATTGCCAGAGCGAAAGCTAAAAAAGCGCAGACTGAGCAGCCTGTCGTTCAAGTCGCAGACGTGGAACAAGCCACCGAAGCAGTTGATCCCGATGCTGCCAGAAAAGCCGCGGTAGCCGCAGCAATTGCACGGGCAAAGGCGAAAAAAGCACAGGCTGAGGCTGACTCCGCCAGTAACACTGAGAAACAGGGATAATCATCATGTCGTTTGCCATTGCTATCTCACCACATGGTCATAGCCAGAAAAGCACCAGTAGCGTGATGCGACTGACATTACTGGCCTTAGTGCCAGCGATTGGCGCTCAATTGTATTTGTTTGGTTGGGGTGTATTAGTTCAACTTGCCTTGACCTGCATTACCGCACTAACCGCCGAAGCAGCTATTTTACGCCTGCGCGGCTATGCCCTTTTACCTTCTTTGCGTGATAGCAGCGCACTGCTAACGGCAGCCTTAATTGCGGTGGCAATTCCACCATTACTTCCTTGGTGGATGACTGTTCTGGCAACAGCATTTGCAATCATCATTGCCAAGCAACTGTATGGCGGTTTGGGCCAAAATCCGTTTAATCCAGCAATGGTCGGTTATGTGATGTTATTGGTTTCATTTCCTGTACCAATGACCACATGGTTAGCGCCACAAGCCGTATCTGCACAACAATTAACCGTGGCTGATACTGCTGTTGTTATTTTTAAAGGTAAAACCAACGAAGGTTTAAATACCTATCAGTTAAAAGCACTGGTTGATGGTACCACCATGGCAACACCGCTGGATCATATGAAAACTGAAACTCAGCGTGGTCATTCGGTTGAGTCAGCGATCACTCTGCCGCATTTTTCGGCTATCAGTCATGATGGTTGGCGCTGGATCAACTTAAGTTTTCTGGTCGGTGGCGTAATGCTATTCGTTTTCCGCCTGATCCCATGGCAAACCCCGTTCGCAATGCTGGGCACTCTGGCAGCCTGTAGTGCTGTCGCTCATTATTTGTCTCCGGCCCATTTTGTGATGCCAGAAATTGAGTTACTCAGTGGCGCCACCATGTTGGGTGCATTCTTTATTGTTACCGACCCAGTCACTAGCAGCACCACTTCTCGTGGACGCTTGATCTTTGGTGCACTCGTCGGTGGGCTGGTTTTCCTGATCCGGCATTTTGGTGGTTATCCTGATGGAGTGGCGTTTTCCGTGTTGTTATGCAACATACTGGTGCCACTGATCGATAAATACAGTCAATCACGTGTATATGGACACTAATTCATGCTGAAATCTATGCGGAAAAATGGCCTCCATCTCAGTATGTTTGCTTTGGCTTGTACGGGATTAATCGTTGCAACCGATTACAGCACGCGAGATGCTATTGCGACGCAACAAAAAACGATGCAGCAACAAGTATTGGGGAAAATGTTACCTGCTGATAGTTATGACAATGCTTTAACTACAGATTGCCGCATGCTGACTAACGCTTATTTAGGTAATACGAAACCACATCCGGTTTATGTTGCTCGCAAAGGCAATACCGTGAGTGGGTATATTGTTGAATCAGTCGCCCCAGATGGTTATAGCGGCTCTATTCGTTTACTGACCGGAGTCAGCGCCAGTGGTGAAGTGCAACGAGTCGAAGTATTAGAACACCATGAAACACCCGGTTTAGGCGATAAAATCGATCGTAATAAGGGTAATTGGCTAGATGGCTTTACGCACAAAAAGCTACAAAATGAAACTGACAGCAGTTGGGCGGTTAAAAAAGATGGTGGCCAATTTGATAGTTTTACCGGAGCAACCATCACACCACGAGCTGTTGTTAAACAATTAAAAAACGTTCTGTTACTAGTACAACATCCTGAATTAATTGAGCAGGCACCAGCCTGTAAGGTGGAATAATGGAACACTCACCGAAGGGGTGCCATGACCTTGCCCCCAAAAGCACCAATAATGAAAACGGTTTTTATTCTATCGCTGTGCAAGGGCTGTGGAAAAATAACCCGACGCTAGTTCAAGTATTAGGCATGTGCCCTACCATGGCAATTACTACTTCGGCAGCCAATGCATTGGGGATGGGCTTAGCAACAACAATTATTATGGCAATGTCCAATCTGTTCATTTCCATGTTTCGTCGTTGGATTCCCAATGAAATCCGTATTCCTGTTTATGTTTTGCTAATTGCTGCACTGGTAACTTGTTTGCAATTAGTGATGAACGCCTACACATTTGCATTGTATCAATCGTTAGGTATTTTCATCGCGCTGATCGTAACCAACTGTTTAGTGGTTGGCCGAGCAGAAGCCTTCGCCAATCAAAATCCACCGCTGTCTTCCGCATTTGATGGTTTTATGATGGGTATCGGTTTTACTTTGTCACTAACCGTATTAGGTTGTGTGCGAGAAATATTAGGGCAAGGCACCTTATTTGCTGGTACTGATATTTTATTTGGCAGTTGGGCTGCCGGATTAAAAATCGATGTATATCAT
>CAIZDF010000240.1 GCA_903931645.1 uncultured Tolumonas sp. | reverse complement strand
GCTGTTTTGCACGTTCAAAAATAGTTTCGCTGTCGATTAGAATTTCACCAATATCGCGGCGCAGATAATCACGAATGGCACGAACAATCACGTTACTTTCCTGATGGATCAGGAACGGCGCTGCGCGGTTGCTAGAGGCAGTTTTGATGGCATTCCAGTGCTTCAGCAGAATATTTAAATCCCACTCCAGCTCTTCTTGTGATTTACCAACACCTGCTGTACGCACGATCAAACCCATACCGGCTGGTACTTCCAGTCCGTTCATGGCTTCTTTCAGTTCGGTTCGTTCATCACCTTCAATGCGACGAGAAATACCGCCAGCGCGAGGGTTGTTTGGCATCAGCACCAGATAGCTACCTGCCAGACTGATAAAGCTAGTTAACGCAGCACCTTTGTTGCCACGCTCTTCTTTATCGATCTGGACAATAACTTCTAAACCTTCCTTGATCACTTCCTTGATGTTAGGGCGACCGTGGAATGTATAGTTTTCAGGAAAATATTCGCGGGCGATCTCTTTGAGCGGCAGGAAACCATGGCGATCAGCACCATAATCAACGAAGGCTGCTTCCAGACTCGGTTCGACCCGGGTAATTTTACCTTTATAAATATTGGCTTTTTTTTGTTCGTGGCCAGGGCTTTCGATATCCAGGTCATAAATACGCTGCCCATCAACGAGGGCAACGCGCAACTCTTCTTCCTGAGTCGCGTTAATTAGCATTCTTTTCATTAAAATCTCTGTTTTTGTAAATTGTTTTATTATGTACTTCACAGTTGCTCGAAACAGACACTACCGGCCTCGGGTCTTAATGGCATGTGGTTAGCAACCTCTCGGTTGGATCATGCGTGAGGCGCACTTTTAGGCGCATTCATGTTTCCTCCCTTGCGACAAGGGGGCGGGTGAAGAATCGATGATTTTCTGTGATAGCGAGCTACAGACAACAATCAGCTTTACGCTTTATATAGAAAATCGCTCCATTATTCCATTTTCCTCTGAAACTACGCAAGGCATGCTGTAATGAGTTTGCGACAATCATCAATGGCTGAGTTAGAATTAACACATGAATAATACAAATCCTGGCGTACAGTTCATCACTATTGATGCTGAGCAAGATGGACAACGCATAGATAACTTTTTGAAAACTCAGCTAAAAGGGGTTCCTAAGAGCCTCATTTACCGTATTTTGCGCAAAGGAGAGGTGCGAGTTAATAAAAAACGCATTAAACCTGAGTATAAACTCTGTGTTGGCGATGAAATTCGTGTTCCTCCTGTTCGCGTTGCCGAAGAGAATGAACTGCCGTCGTCAAAACTCGGTTCAGTGCAAGCATTGGCTCATCAAATCATCTTTGAAGATGATGCGATCATCGTGTTGAATAAACCATCCGGTTTAGCGGTACATGGTGGAAGTGGTCTGAGCTTTGGTGTGATCGAAGGTCTGCGTGCTTTAAGATCAGAAAGTCGTTTTCTGGAATTGGTACACCGTCTGGATCGTGATACGTCAGGCCTGTTATTGGTGGCAAAAAAACGCAGTGCGCTGAAACATTTGCATGAACAATTGCGTGTTAAAACGATGCGTAAGCAATATCTGGCTTTGGTGCGCGGGCAATGGCAGCCACATGTCAAAGTCGTGAATGCACCGTTGCTGAAAAACATTCTGCAGTCTGGCGAGCGTATTGTTCGGGTAAATAGTGAAGGTAAACCTTCTGAAACCCGTTTCCAGATCATGCACAAATTTGCTCATGCAACCTTGGTGATGGCAAGCCCGATAACGGGGCGGACACATCAGATCCGTGTGCATACATTGCATGCAGGACACCCTATTGCCTGCGATGATAAGTATGGTGAACGTGAATTTGACGAACAGGTGAAAAAAGCCGGTTTACACCGCTTATTCTTACATGCCTATCGTTTGACATTTATACACCCAGTAACGGGGAAAGAAATGTCTGTGGAAGCGCCACTCGATAAAGAGTTGCAGTCAGCATTAGATCGTTTGGAAAAGTAATATGAAAGAGTATCAACTCATCATTTTTGACTGGGATGGTACGCTGATGGATTCGGTCGGTCGGATCGTTTCCTCTATGCAAAAAGCGGCACAAGCTACACATTTAGCTGTGCCGCCAGCCAGTTCAGTCAAAGACATTATCGGACTTAGCTTACAAGTGTCGATGCAGCGTCTGTTTCCACAAGCCTCAGATGAGCAGCACAAAACGTTGATTCAGCATTATAGTAACTACTACAAACATCTTGATGATACGCCGACG
>CAIZDF010000239.1 GCA_903931645.1 uncultured Tolumonas sp. | reverse complement strand
CCAATATGCATAGGAAATAGAGTATCTTCCCTTCGATATCTCTTACGATATAACGCTTGGCAAGAAAATATTTTTTGCCAATATTTAATTCAATTTGATACCTATTAGCATTATTTTCCTGCTGAATAGCCGTGTAGTCATAAATCGGACCATCGCCTAAGGGAAGAATGTCCCAATATGGCTTTCCTAATGCATTAGCTTCAGTTACGTTTGCTGCTTCACAATATGTGTGATTTACAAATAGCAGGCGATCTTGCGCATCATGAATAAAAATCGGCATATCAATCGCATCAAAAAGATCCCGGGGAAATTTTGGTTTAATCAATATATTTTCAGTCATATATAATGACCTCAAATGACCCAATATTGCATGGGCATGGTGAGCTGAGTTGCTCTTTCGAGAGTATGGTTCGCTTTGAATATAAAGCAAGGACGCAACACCTTTAAGCCTTAACAAAAATGAAAAGAGCTGGAATCTGCAATACCACCTCTAAACTTAATTTCATTATCTAAAAATCGCATAAGCACACAATAAATAATCAGTTCTCAAATTCTCCTCATCCCGTAAGTTAATAGGTAATACCACTAAGGGATGAGGTTGATATGAAAGCAGTAATTGTTGGCGGAGATCGCGTACATCGTATAGCAAGCACGCTTCATGATGCTGGCTATGAACATCTGACCCACTTCAGCGGGCGCAAGGCCGGGGAATTACGACAAACCCTGCCACGCGATACCCAATTGATTGTATTGCTGATCGATCAAGTCAGTCATGCCTTTGCCGGGAAAGTACGTGAATTGGCCGATTCCCGCGGACTTAAAATTGTCTACAGCCCTCTCGCGCCTACCCAGCTATTTGTCAAATTACAACAATTACACAAGCACTGAACCTATGACGGGCCACGCGGCTCGTCATCTTTTTATTCCATTCCGGCTCAATATCTTAATCTGCTTTTCGCATATTCATTGCCAGTTTATTTGGTTTCAGAAATGCACTCTAAGTCGTAATTTATCAATTATAGATTGGTGCATTTTGGACAGGTGATGCAGTGCTTTCTCGCTCGATCAGCTCATAACCCACATCAATGATTTTCGGTGGCTGTTGTCCTGATTTTTCATGGGTGTAATAGCTTAAAACCATATCAGCGGCAATTTCACCAATACGTTGGTGATTGGGCGACAGTGTTGTCAGTGACGGTAATAATTTATCGGCAATCGGGAAACCACCAAATCCAGCGATAGCAACATCTTGTGGAATTCGTAATCCCTGACGCATGGCTTCGAGAATGGCACCAGCAGCCAAATTATCGTTAGCAAAATAGAGTGCATCAGGGCGAGGTGATAACGACATCAGATGCAAAAAGGCATCACGTCCGGCATCTAGCGCTACTGAGCCGGTTGCTGGAACGGATAATGGAGCCAAACCATGCTCGTGCATCGCCGCTTCATAACCTTGCCCACGCACCATGCCGCGCAGGTCGTTAATGATGTTGTTGTTGATATACGCGATGCGCTGATAGCCCTGTTTGATCAAGTGGCTGGTCATATCGAAACCAGCCTGAAAGTGAGAAAAACCAACCTGATTACGTTTGACCTCGGGGTTGAGATCCCAGATTTCGATAACGGGTAATGAGACTTGTTGCAGTAACTTTTCCATCGGCGCGGTGTGGTGATGCCCCGTCAGGATCAAGGCAGCTGGCGACCAGTCAAGGAAGGTGCGGCAGAGCTGCTCTTCTTGTTCCAACGAGTAATCAGAGTTACCCAACAACATTTGATAACCGTGTTGTTGTAACCGACAGGAAAGCACATGCAGTGTTTCTGCAAAAATCGAGTGAGCAATGCTGGGAACAATTGCCACTACGATCGGCGAACGAGCACTGGCTAAACCTTGGGCGATCTTGTTTGGCACGTAGCCCAACTCACTGATGGCTTTACTGATACGAGTGCGTAAAGTTTCTGACACTTGCTCAGGGTCGCGCAAATAGCGTGACGCGGTGATCGGCGAAACCTGAGCCGCTTTTGCGACCTCATTGAGAGTGACACGGCCAGACCTTCGGCGACGACGAGTGAGTGATTCAGCAGGAACAGGATCTTTTTGGCTCATAGCAAGTGAACTCGTTTAGTTGTTTTTTTTAATTAGAAAATGGTAGCGCTACCAGCAATTGTGACATAACAAGGAACACAAAAGGTATGGCTGAGACAAAAAAATCACAGCAGTCCAAACCACAGCGTAGTGCGCGCTGGTTTGAAGCTGATGATATGCGAGGCTTTGCTCATCGTCAGCGAATGCAGCAAATTGGCTGGCGCAGAGAAGACTTTATTGGCAAACCAGTTATCGCCATCGTTAATACATGGAGCGAGATCTCAACCTGCCATAGCCATTTACGCGAACGTGCAGCAGTGATATCGCAAGCCATTCTGGCGGCGGGCGGCTTCCCGTTGGAAATTCCCGCGCTGTCACTGGGCGAGATTTTTGTTAAACCTACCACCATGCTCTATCGCAATTTGTTAGCCATGGAAACCGAAGAGCTGTTGCGCTCTCATCCGGTCGACGGCGCGGTGCTGTTAGGCGGCTGTGATAAAACGACACCCGGTCTGCTGATGGGCGGATTGTCGGTCGATATTCCGGTGATCTTCTGCCCTGCCGGGCCCATGCTGAACGACCGTTATCAAGGGCAAAAAGTCGGTGCCGGCACGCATACCAAAAAATATTGGGATGAATATCAGGCCGGACGCATCGATATCAACGAGCTGACCACATTAGAGCAGCGCATGACACGTTCTATCGGCACCTGCAACACCATGGGCACGGCTTCCACCATGACAACCATTGTCGAAGCACTGGGGTTTGCTCTCCCCGGCTCGACTGTGATTCCAGCTGCCGATGCTGCACATATTCGCATGTGTCGTGATGTAGGCTCTCGCATTGTAAAGGCGGTGCAGGAAGATTTACGCCCCTCACTGATTGCTACCCGATCGGCGTTTGACAATGCCGCGCGCGTCTTTATGGCGATTGGTGGCTCAACCAATGCCGCCATTCATCTGTTGGCATTAGCGGGGCGTGCGGGTGTGTCCTACTCGTTAACCGATCTAGATAAAATCGCCAGAGAAACACCGGTATTGCTTAATTTATTCCCCGCCGGCGAGCATTTGATGGAAGACTTTTTCTATGCCGGTGGGTTGCCTGCACTGCTCTCTCAAATTAGCGATCAGATCGATCTGAATGCGCTCACGATTACTGGTAATTCATGGCAACATCATTTAGCTGATGTTGCTGATCACAACATTATCCACTCCCCCTCATTGCCTGTTTCACAACAACCTGCATTGGCTGTTTTGTATGGCAATTTAGCCCCCAATGGTGCCGTCATAAAACCATCTGCTGCAGATGCTGCTTTGCTGACCCATCGCGGGCGGGCGCTGGTTTTTGACTCTTACGCAGCTCTGAAAGCACAAATTAACGACCCTGAACTCGACGTCGATGAGCAGACGATTCTGGTTTTACGTGGCGCAGGCCCCGTCGGGGCGCCCGGTATGCCGGAATGGGGCAATTTGCCAATTCCCAAAAAATTGCTCGAAAAAGGTGTGCGAGATCTGGTGCGGTTGTCTGATGCGCGCATGAGCGGCACGCACTATGGCACGTGTGTGCTACACATTGCGCCAGAATCGGCGGTTGGCGGGCCACTGGCATGGGTGAAAACCGGCGATGAAATACTGCTCGATGTACCCAACCGTAAATTGGAACTACTCATTTCCGATGATGAGTTCGCGCAACGCCGT
>CAIZDF010000238.1 GCA_903931645.1 uncultured Tolumonas sp. | reverse complement strand
TGTGGTCATGGTTGCACCAAAATGCCCAGGCACTGAAGTACGTGAAGAGTACACACGTGGTTTCGGCGTACCAACCCTGATCGCTGTTCACCCAGAAAACGATCCAAAAGGCGACGGTCTGGCGATTGCTAAAGCATGGGCTGCAGCAACTGGTGGTCACCGTGCCGGTGTTCTGCAATCTTCTTTCGTGGCAGAAGTTAAATCTGACCTGATGGGCGAACAGACCATTCTGTGTGGCATGCTGCAAGCTGGTTCTATCCTGTGCTACGAAAAAATGGTTGCTGACGGCATCGATGCTGGCTACGCAGGTAAACTGCTGCAATTCGGTTGGGAAACTGTCACCGAAGCGCTGAAACAAGGCGGCATCACTGCCATGATGGATCGCCTGTCAAACCCAGCAAAACTGCGTGCGTTTGAACTGGCTGAAGAGATGAAAGTGCTGATGCGTGCGCTGTTCCGCAAACACCAGGACGATATCATCAGCGGCGCATTCTCCAGCGGCATGATGGCTGACTGGGCGAACAACGACGCTGACCTGTTCAGATGGCGTGAAGAAACTGGCGCATCTGCTTTTGAAAATGCACCCGTATTCGATGGCGTGATCGCTGAACAAGAGTACTTCGACAACGGTATCCTGATGGTTGCTATGGTGAAAGCAGGCGTTGAGCTGGCATTCGAAACCATGACTGAATCAGGCATCATTGCTGAATCTGCTTACTACGAATCACTGCACGAACTGCCACTGATCGCGAACACCATCGCGCGTAAACGTCTGTACGAAATGAACGTGGTTATCTCTGACACCGCAGAATATGGTAACTACCTGTTTGCTAACGCAGCAGTACCATTGCTGAAAGAACACATCATGCCGAAAGTTGGCACTGACGTGATCGGTAAAGGTCTGTCTGTAAAAGATAACGGCGTAGACAACGTTGTGCTGGTTCAGGTGAACGAAACCATTCGTAATCACCCAATCGAGCAGGTTGGTAAAGTACTGCGCGGTTACATGAAAGACATGAAACGTATCGCTGTTGGTGGTTAATTAACCCTGCTCAACTGCGTAGACAAAGCCCGACTTACGTCGGGCTTTTGCTTTTTGTACGCCTATTTGCGAATTACCTGAATGACCATCTCAATATCCCAGTAACCATCCTCTTTCCCGTTATTGAAATAACGCTCAAAACAAGCACCTGTGCCAAACTGATAATCACTTTGTGCCAGATCGGTAAAGAAAGCACGCCATGGCGTTTCAAAATCATCGTTCTCGATACGGCAATCACGGACGGCATACTCACCCGCCGGAACAACCTGCAACTGAACATCGCCATTTACTTCGGTACCCTGCGGCACGCTGATAGCAACATCTGTTTTCAACTCAGCCGGTGGCGTGATGTCTGGATTATCCCAATACAAAGCCAACCATTCGCCTTGTAGTTGCTTAGCATCGCTCCAAGCCATCAGCCGTTCGAAACCAGGACCAATGACATCGGGATAGGGGCCTATTACTCGAATATAAGCAACTTGTTGTGCCGCTCGTTGAATTATTTTTACAGCCACCGTTTGTGCTCCTATCGATCATGATTATCGGGACTATGAGTATAGTTTCTTCCGCAAAAAACATTGTTCCGACAAATGGCAATTTAAGCTCCTTGTTGGCCGTTTTCATTGCGAATAGTTTTGAATAACGATTCCCGCCATGCCCTGCAACAGCTAAACTAACTGCGTTTTCTAACATAACTGAACCCAGAGCCGATGAAGCGCCGCCGTCGCAGCACCTATGTTCCCTCGCCAGTGCAATATACTGCCTGCCATGAATGTGACTGGCTGATGTTAGTGCCGCCATTACAACCCGGAGAACAAGCGGTCTGCCCCCGCTGCGAGCATAAATTAAGCTCACTGCCTGCCGAAGCCCGTTTACAACCACTGGTCTACAGCATTGCAGCTTTGATTATGCTGCTGTGCAGTAATCTGTTTCCCTTTCTCGGTATGGCCGTTAAGGGCATGCATCAGGATATGACGCTATATCAAACTGCGACCACATTATTGGAAGAACAACATCCAGCGCTGGCACTGACTGTTTATTTGTTTATGCAGATCCTGCCGGCGATTTGCTTGTTATTGATTTGTTTGATTTATTCGCGCCTTGGCCAATGGCGCGGTAAACGCTTACGTAAACGCTACACGCTGTGGTTATTCCGTCTCATTCCTTGGTGTATGGTGGAAGTATTCCTGATTGGTGTATTAGTTAGTCTGATTAAAATTGCTTCGTTAGCAGACATCGAATTGGGCTACAGCTTCTGGGCGTATGTGCTGTTTTCACTACTGATGTTAAAAGCCTTTAGTGTCATTGATCGCGACTGGTTATGGTGGCAGCAAAGCGGCCCGATCCACCTGCGTAGTGCCCCACAGCTTAACGGCAGAGCGATTGATCAAAATCTGACCCTGTGTCATGCCTGCCACGGACTGGTCTCACTGAAAACCCACCGTTGCCCACGTTGTCAAAGCGTATTGCATGCGCGCAAACCGCACAGTTTGCAATGGACACTGGCATTGTTATTTACCGCCATGATCCTCTATATCCCGGCTAATATCCTGCCCATCATGGTCACCGAAAGCCTTGGCCAACAAACCTATTCCACCATTCTCGGTGGCGTCGTCTTATTGTGGAATATGGGCTCTTATCCGGTCGCTTTGGTGATTTTTATTGCCAGCGTGTTAGTGCCGATGGTGAAAATGTTAGCAATTGCCTGGTTATGCTGGAGCATTCATACCCATCGCCCGCATCATCGTCGGGGTCGCACTCGCCTGTATCGGTTGACCGAATTTATCGGCCGCTGGTCAATGGTCGATGTGTTTGTCGTCGCTATCTTAGTCGCACTGATCCGGATGGGAAAACTGATGTCGGTGTATCCCGGTTCAGCCGCCTTGGCATTTGCCGGTGTGGTAGTATTGACCATGCTTTCTGCCATGAGTTTCGACCCACGTTTACTGTGGGATAATAAACCCACCTCGAATGTCACAGATCAACAAGGAACAGAGGGTGAACAAGACCGTGTTGAATAACCACGCCAGAATCAAAAAACTCCAACGTCTGTCACCGATCTGGCTGATCCCGATCGTCGCCGCCAGTATTGGTTTGTGGATGGTGGTCACGACGCTGCACAATCAAGGACCATTGATCACGCTGGAGTTGGACAATGCCGAAGGTATTGAACCGGGAAAAACCCCGATCAAAGCCCGCAGCGTGGAAATAGGGAAAGTACAAACCGTACGTCTGGGGGACGATCTCAAGCATGTCATTGTCACGGCCCGTATGAATGTCGAAGCCGAGCCTTTACTGCGTCAAGACACCCGCTTCTGGGTCGTCAAACCCCGCGTGGGCAAGAGTGGCATTTCCGGCCTCAACACGCTGCTCTCTGGCTCTTATCTAGAATTACAACCCGGAAAAAGCAAAGAACATAAACAGGAATTTACCGTACTGGATACACCACCGGTCACACCGACTAATGCGCCTGGTTTACGCATTGAACTCAGTAGTGAACAAGACAGCGCCCTGTCTATCGGCGATCCGGTATTGTACCGCGGCTTTACCGTGGGTCGGGTTGAGCAGGCCGAATTTAAATCCGACACCCGCCAGATGAGTTATCAGCTATTCATTCAGGCGCCATACGATGCGCTAGTCACCACAAATACCCGGTTCTGGCTCAATCGCGGCATTCAATTACAAGCCGCTACCGATGGCATCAAGGTAAAAACCGGCACGCTGGAAACCATTTTATCCGGCGGCGTCAGTTTCAGTATTCCACCCGGTTGGGAACTGGGTGACCCAGTCAAAACCAATCGGACCTACAGCCTGTATGCCGATGAAGACAGCAGCACTATTCGCCGCTATCAGGATAAAGTGGACTATATTTTGCTCTTCGATGAATCGGTACGTGGCCTCAACGCAGGAGCACCGGTCGAATACCGCGGTATTCAAGTCGGCAGCGTACTGGCCGTACCATTCTCGGCCCCAGGTAATGACTTGTTGACCGCCCGGTCACGTCAGATCCCGGTATTGATCCGGATCGAACCCGGCCGCATTCGTCCAGATATGGATAAAGATCAACTACCGAACTGGGAGAATGAATTTGCTACCGCAGTCAAACAGGGACTGCGAGCCTCTCTGCGTTCCGGTAATTTATTAACCGGCGCCTTATATGTGGATCTCAACTTTTATCCGGATCTACCCAAAACAGCCGGACTAGGGATGCTTGCCAACTACCCGACCTTGCCAACTGCGCCGGGTGGCTTAGCACGGATTGAACAGCAGGTAGTTCAATTGCTGAATAAACTGAATCAGCTGGATATTGAAAATGTACTCACGCGCGCACAAACCATGCTGGCAGAAACCGAAGCTGCCATGGCCAATGTCAGAAAAGTCAGTGCCAGCATGGATAAGATCGCCAATCAGCAAAGCAGCCAGCAGCTACCGGCTGAATTGAAAAAGACGTTGACGGAAATGCAGCAAACGTTGCAGGGTCTATCTGCTAATTCACCCGCATACGGTGAAATGAACCGTTCCATTCAATCACTGAACCGGGTATTACGGGAAGTGCAGCCAATGGCTCGAACGCTGAATGAAAAACCCAATGCGTTGCTATTCCAACCCGATATCGCCACTGACCCTGAACCAAGGAAAGCCGAATGATGCTGCGCTCTTTATTTATTGGCCTCTTATTTTGCGGTTTATCGGCTTGTAGCAGTAGCTCATCGACACCGCAGTATTACGCCATTGCACTGCCAGATGTACAAAATAGCAGCCAGACCCCGAGCCAGCAACCCGTGGTAGCGGTCAGTGATGTTGAGCTTGCAGATTATCTGAACAGTATTGGTATTGTGTATCAACAAGATGATGTGCAACTCACCACCGCAACTCAGCATCGCTGGGCAGAAGCACTGGATAGACAACTGACCCGCGCCCTGTTGCAAAATTTACGAACGCAGCTACCGGACTGGCAATGGCAGAATGGCCAAACATCCATGCAAAACATTGCTCAGTTGCAGATCAAGGTACGCGGTTTTCACGGCAAAGCCGATGGGCATGCGGTGATCAGCGGTGAATGGACGTTAATGACAGGAAAACAGCAATACAGCGGACAATTCCAGCAGCAGTATCCATTGACGGCGGATGGTTACCCCGCATTAGTGCGTGAACTGCGTACTGGCTGGCAACAAACCACCAGCCAGTTAGCAATGCAGCTAAAACCCTTGCTGCAAAAGAGAGATCACTGAGAATAAAAGGTTCTGTACCAGCTGACAAAACGGGCCAGACCACTGGCAAGTGGCGTCTGCGGTTTATAACCAATCACAGTTTCCAGTGCTGAGGTATCAGCACTGGTTTCCAACATATCACCCGGTTGTAATGGCAATAAATTCATTTTTGCCGGAATACCTAATGCCAAATCCAGTTCATGGATAAAGGTTTTCAGCTCGATCG
>CAIZDF010000237.1 GCA_903931645.1 uncultured Tolumonas sp. | reverse complement strand
GTTCGTTCGATAATATAAACCAATCAGAGATGCGGTGGCGCTTCTAGTCATTGTAACCGGGTCTGCCGGAGCCAGATTCGACGCCACTTGTGATACCGTCAAAAGGTTGGTCGGGCCATTATACATGACACCAGCTGAGTGCATGGTGTCGCCGAATAAGCGAATGTTGTTGGTGAGTTTGATTTGCAGCCTAGTATTTCCGGTGCAGGCCGCGCGTATTAAAGATATTGCTAGCGTACAGGGTGTTCGAAAAAACCAACTGATTGGTTATGGTCTGGTTGTTGGTTTACCTGGTACAGGTGAAAAGAGTAATGCCTTTACTGAACAAACGTTCAGAACAATGTTGAATAACTTCGGGATTAAAGTTCCTGATAGCGTAAAACCAAAAATTAAAGACGTCGCCCCAGTTGCTGTGCATGCGGATCTCCCCGCATTTTCAAAGCCTGGTCAAACTATTGACGTCACTGTGTCAGCGATTGGTGAAGCCAAGAGTTTACGTGGTGGTACATTGATCCAGACTTTCCTGAAAGGGGTTGATGGACAAGTTTATGCGTTAGCACAAGGTAGTCTGGTTGTTGGTGGATTAGGTGCTGAAGGTGCCGATGGTTCCAAAGTCGTCATTAATACGCCAACAGTCGGGCGCATTCCTAATGGCGCGACTGTTGAACGGGAAGTGCCCAATTCATTTGCACAAGGTGACTTGATCACGTTTGATTTGAATCGCCCAGATTTTACCTCGGCTAAACGTCTGGCTGATGTTGTGAACGGATTAGTTGGTAAAAACACCGCACAGGCAATTGATGCAACCTCTGTTCAGGTTTATGCACCTCGTGATCCCGGTCAGCGAGTTTCCTATTTGGCTACACTGGAAAACTTGGAAGTTGATCCGGCAGATGAAGCAGCCAAAATTATTGTTAATTCCCGCACCGGTACGATAGTCATTGGCAGTCAAGTTAAGCTGAAACCTGCCGCTATTACTCATGGTGGATTAACCGTCACAATTAAAGAAAACCCTACCGTATCTCAACCCAATGCATTTTCGAACGGCCAAACCGCTGTTACGCCTAATTCTTCTATTACGGTACAACAGCAAAACAGCCGGATGTTTAAACTGGATACGGGCAATTCTCTGGATGATCTGGTGAAAGCAGTCAATATGGTCGGCGTAGCACCAGGGGATCTGATGGCGATATTGGAAGCACTACAGCAAGCAGGTGCGATCCAAGGCCAGCTGGAAATCCTGTAGTAGAGGTAAGTATATGGATAAGTTAACGAGTCAGGGGTTAGCCGGTGATATCCGAAATCTGGATCAGCTTCGTCAGATGGGTATCAAAAAAGATGGTGTCACCTCAACATCCTCTACTGAAGGTCAACAGCAAGCGTTGCAAGCGGCGGCTCGCCAATTTGAAGCCATATTTACTCAAATGTGGATGAAGAGTATGCGGGAAGCCAATAGCGAATTACAGGATAAAGACAGCCCGTTTAACAGTAGCGATACCCAGTTCTATCAAGGAATGATGGATGACCAACTTGCGGCAAATGTTGCCTCTGGCGGAAGAGGTTCGCTTGCCGATTTAATTGTTAAACAACTGTCTCCGGCGAAAAAACAGTCAGTGGAAAATACTGATGCGGCCAATCATACTTTAAATATGCCAACCGACCATGCCGCTGTGATGCGCCGTTTTGCTCAGGCTGACAGCTCTACAGCTAATAATGCGACTGTTCCGGCAGGTGTTTTAGCCGCAGAAAGATTTGTTTCGCAAAATCAGGCACAAAAATTGCCTTTGATTACAACGAATAACGTGACAGCCACTGATCCTGATAGTGACCAGCAACAGCGATTTGTTCGTCAACTGTTGCCAGCAGCAAAAATGGTAGCCAGTAAAATGGGCTTGTCGCCAGTGGCACTGATTGCACAAGCCGCACTGGAAACAGGCTGGGGTAAACATATGTTACCTGGGGGGACTGGTTCTTCTGGTAATAATCTGTTCGGTGTGAAGGCGGGTAATCACTGGCAAGGTCAGCAAGCATCTGCGAATAGT
>CAIZDF010000236.1 GCA_903931645.1 uncultured Tolumonas sp. | reverse complement strand
AGTGTCTTCATGCTGGGCCCGCCAGGTATCGCCAAGAGTTTGATTGCGCGCCGGTTGATCCATGCGTTCAGCAACAGTCGGGCTTTTGAATATCTGATGACCCGCTTTTCCACGCCGGAAGAGGTGTTTGGCCCGCTGTCGATACAAGCCTTAAAAGACGATGGCCGTTATATGCGCCTGACAGAGGGTTATCTCCCCGATGCAGAAGTCGTTTTTCTCGATGAGATCTGGAAAGCCGGCCCTGCGATCTTGAATACCTTACTAACTGTTATCAACGAGCACCGGTTCCGCAATGGCGAACGCGAAATATCAGTTCCCATGCGTCTGCTGGTCACGGCATCAAATGAATTACCGCAGAAAGACAGCGGATTAGAAGCCTTGTATGACCGCATGCTAATGCGGATCTGGATGGATCGCATCCAAGATAAGCAAAATTTCCGCGCCATGCTGATCAGTCGACAAGACCCGCAACACGACCCAGTCACCGCCGATCTTAAAATCAATGATGATGAATATCATGAATGGCAGCGAGCACTGACGCAGGTCGCGTTACCAGACGCGATCTTTGAACAGTTGTATGCCCTGCGTGAGCATATTTTTCAGCTCAGTCAGCAAAGTGGTGAACAACAAGATTCCATGTATGTTTCGGATCGTCGCTGGAAAAAAGCGCTTCGCCTGTTACAAGCCAGTGCCTTTTTTAATGGCCGACACAAAGTTAACGGTTTAGATCTGTTACTGCTAAAAGACTGTCTGTGGCATGACCTCTATGCCAGACAACAAATCGAGACCTTGCTGCACGATTTCGCCTGTAAACAAGCCTTCGGGCAAGAACGCTTACATTTCACCCTGAAACGGCTACAAACTGATCTGCAACAATATCAGCGTGAACAAACCAAAATTCTGGGCTGTCGTCTTGCCCCCGGACAAAATGTGCTGCGAAAACGCGGCAAAGGCTGGCAACTGGACTTTAAAGCCGCAGACATCAGCCCGGTTGATGAAAATTATCGCCTGATTTTTTTACAAACCGCTTATCTCGATCCAAAACATCCAGACCGCGAGATCCACTACGCCACATTGCGCCGTAAAGAGTTAATGCTTTGGTTGCATAAACAAGAACCGATCCCCGTTCGTTTACAAGAAGATCAGCAAGCGACCACGCTGCAACTGGATGCCGATATTCAAGGTGCGGATGGTCATGCGGTGTTAATTGCCCGAGATAGCGGTAATCGCCCGATCCCGCTGACGATCTCCAGCAAACAAGGTTTGCCGGAATGGCAGGAAAAAGGTTGGCGTGAACAGCTTAACGGTTTACAAAGTGAATTGCGGAAAAGCCGTGATGAGGTCAAAAAACAGTATCTGCTGTTTACCTCTGAATGCCCGCATCTGTTTTTAGCACAGGAATCACTTACCGCTATTGAAGAAAGTTTCCTACGATTAGATAGCGAAGTTAAAAACCTACAACAACAGTTGGAAACCAATTTGCATAGTCTTGAATCACTGGTGCAACTGACCGGACACTAGCTTATGGTCGATTTACAAACGCTATCGCTATTATTGTCGATTAATGAAACCCAGATGGTACAAGATCTGGTGTCGACGGTTATGTCGTCGCCACAGATTTCGAACTTTATGCATGATCACCCTATGTTTCTCAAGCACATACAAGAACATGTGCAACAGTGGAGTCATGCCCTGCCGGCACAAATGAAAAACATTCCGGTGCCGGATGATTTACAGCAAGAATACATTCTCTACATCGAAACACAGGGTTTTACCGCAGAACAGTTCACGCAGCACAGTGTGCGCGTTTTGTTCCAATTGCAACAAAGCGATTTTCACACCGACGCGCATAGTCTGCTTATTAGTCTGAGTCAGGCTAACGCTATTAACCGTAAACAGCTGTTCATGCAGAAATGGCGTGAACATCTCTCATCTCGCATCATGTCATTAGAAATAGCCTTTGCCGAACAAGAACGTGAACGCATGATGCAAGAGCTCGAACAACGCATGCAGATCGCCGGTGAACTGGATGAAACATTAGCGCCACAACACCCAGGTAAATTATGGGATCTCACAGCCACCCGCCTGCTTCAGGGCAATAATGCTCTATTCCGCCATTATGCGAGCTTTTTGCAAAACAATCCTGAGCTGAAAAAAATTGCCGATGATTTAGGTCGCGCTGCCACACAAGATAGCCACGCCGAAGAGTACATTGAGCAGGTCGAAGTGCAGGAGTGGCAATACGTTCAGCATGACAATGTGCCGGACGATTTGGTCGGTATTCACCAGAGTAATGAATTAAATCGCCTGATCAGTTCTGAAACTGTTTTGCTGACTGAACCCGAGCTGGAAACAGTATTCTATAAGCAGCTGGCGGAACGACGACTGCTGAATTATCAATTCATGGGGCAAAGTCGTAGTCTGGAAACCGTGCTCAGTGAACGGCGCACCTTTGGCGAAACACAAGACACGAAAGGACCATTCATCGTCTGTATTGATACCTCGGGGTCGATGAGCGGCTATCCGGAAGACTGTGCCAAAGGGTTTTGTTTTGCGCTGTTGCAAATAGCTCTCTCCGAAAACCGAGCTTGTGTGATCATGCTGTTTTCTACCGATGTCGTTACGTATGAACTGACTGGCCCAGAGGGGTTGCAAGAAGCCTTAAACTTCCTCGGTTGCTCGTTCAAAGGTGGCACCGATCTCGAACCCTGTATGCATCAAGTGATGAATTACATGCAACAAGCGCGGTTTAGCAACGCCGATGCCGTGGTGTTATCCGATTTTATTGCCCAACGTTTAAGTGTCGAGACAGAACAACAAGCGCAGCAGATCAAACGCAATGGCAATCGCTTTAATGCGGTTAGCTTATCGCGCCACGGCAAACCATCGTTGATGAAGATTTTTGATAATGTCTGGAGATTTGATACCAGCCTGTCTGGCCGGATGTTACGGAAGGTGCGTTAACGCTGACGAAATTAACTTACCGGAAGCCAGAAACTAAAAAACCAGCTTTCGCTGGTTTAATTTGGCAGGGGCGGAGGGATTCGAACCCCCAACCATCGGTTTTGGAGACCGCTGTTCTACCAATTGGAACTACGCCCCTGCAATTTACGCTGGCGATTATACAAACTGACCCTAAAAGGTAAAGCGATTTTTCTGTCGGTTGATTCTTTTGCTGCTTTTTTAGCTAATTGCTTATGATTTCAGCAAAAAAATCGATCTTCCGGTGTTTTTTAAACACAGATCTTTGTGTCTGCTCGCTTAACACGCTCCCCCCCATCAACTATAATCAGCGCGCACTGACAGAATGGACGCCTTATCATGCATCAAGACATTGCTCTGACTTTTTGCGCACTGCCGCAACAGCCTGCCGGCAATGGTGTTGCCATTCTTCCGATCTCATGCCAAAAGCCCCTAACAATGGGGCTTTTTTCTGTGCCTTTACACCCAGAGCAACGCCGGAACGCGTGCTCCAATCCTGTCTGAGGACACTACAGCCATGGCCAACCCCCTGTATAAAAAACACATCCTGTCGATTGCGGATCTCACCCGTAGCGATCTGGAACTGGTCGTAAAAACGGCCAGCAGCCTGAAACAGACGCCACGTCATGATCTGTTACAGCACAAAGTCATTGCGAGTTGCTTCTTTGAAGCCTCAACCCGTACCCGTCTCTCTTTTGAAACCGCGGTGCATCGTCTTGGCGGTTCCGTGATTGGTTTTGCTGATGCGGGTAATACCTCGCTGGCAAAAAAAGGGGAAACGCTGGCCGACTCAGTGCGCGTGATCACCTCTTACACCGATGCGTTTGTGATCCGTCATCCGCAGGAAGGCGCTGCGCGATTATCGGCAGAATTTTCTTCTATTCCAGTGATCAATGCCGGTGATGGTTCCAACCAACATCCAACGCAGACACTGCTCGATCTGTTCAGTATCTATGAAACCCAAGGCACGCTTGATGGCCTGAAACTGGCCTTTGTCGGTGATTTGAAATATGGCCGTACCGTACATTCACTGGCACAGGCTCTCAGTTTGTTTGGCGCACGTTTCTATTTTATCGCGCCTGAAGCACTCTCTATGCCCGACTACATCTGCGAAGAGTTAACGGAAAAAGGCATCGAGTTCAGCTGTCATGAATCTATTGAAGAAGTGATGCCTGAGCTGGATATTCTGTATATGACCCGCGTGCAGAAAGAACGCTTTGAAGAATCGGAATATCGTCACATTGCGGCTAAATTCGTGCTGACTGCAGATGAGCTGAAAACAGCAAAACCGAATATGAAGATCCTGCATCCACTACCACGCGTGGATGAGATCCACACCGATGTGGATGAAACACCACATGCGTATTATTTCCAGCAAGCGGGGAATGGCGTGTATGCACGTCAGGCACTGCTGGCATTAGTGTTGAACGAAGAAGTATAAGGAGCCGATCATGCCAGAGAAAAAACAGCTGCAAGTCGAGGCGATCTGCAACGGCTCAGTCATAGACCATATTCCTGCCGGCCAGGGCATTAAGATCCTGAAACTCTTTCATCTGTTGGATACGCGTCAGCGCATTACCGTGGGTTTGAATCTGCCGTCAGCCGCACTGGGTGCCAAAGATTTGATCAAAGTGGAAAACACACAGCTCACCGCTGATCAAGCAAACCAGCTGGCGCTGTTTGCGCCACAAGCCACGGTGAATATCATTGCTGATTTCAAGGTGGTTACCAAACACCAATTGCAATTACCTGAGGTAGTCGTTGGCGTATTTGCTTGCCCGAACTCAAATTGCATCAGCCACCGGGAGCCGGTACGCAGTCGTTTTAGAGTACGTTCTGCGCACGGTGAAGTGCGTCTGAAGTGCCATTTCTGTGAAAAATCGTTTACCCAAGAGATTGTCAGCGACGCCTTCTGATTTTCTACTCTGATACCCTTTCTACGCCTGTTTTTCGCAGGCGTAGTCTTTCGTGTTGCAACCGGTTACGGAAATCCTTTTTTCTAACTGGTATTGATTAGCACAACCTGTTACTTTTTTGTTACTGCTGTATTTCCTTTCATTATCAGAAAAAGGTTCTGTAATGCCGCCGTTTGTCCTGATTATTCTGCTGGCTGGTTTTCCAGCACTGGCCACCGATATGTATTTGCCCGCCTTACCGATGCTGCAACATTTGTGGCAATTGTCGCTGGCAGAAGCAAACTTCTCATTAGTCATATTCTTCATCACATTTAGTCTTTTTTTATTAATTTATGGTCCGTTAGCCGATCGTTTTGGTCGCCGCCCCGTGCTGTTTGCCGGGTTACTGATCTTCATTGCCGGTAGCCTGTTTTGTGCGATGGCACAATCAATTGGTCAACTGGTGCTTGCCCGTTTTCTGCAAGGATGTGGTGCCGCCGCGGCATCTTCGTTGTGTCTAACGCTGTCAAAAGATCTGTATACCGGTGAACAGCAGAAAAAGGTCATGGCCTACATTGGTGTGATTGTGCCACTGGTGCCAATGCTGGCACCGATGCTGGGCAGTTGGGTTATCGAACATCTGTCATGGCGGGTGATTTTTATTTCCCATGTCATTTTGGCGTTAGCATCGCTAGTTGGTGCCATTACACTCAAAGAACCCGCTATTCACCGGACACAAGGTGGTATTTGTGCGGTATTACGCCGTTATATGGTGTTATTTCAAAATCGGCCATATCGCTCTCTGACACTGGTATTTTCCATCACCCCGCTCTTTTTCTATTCGTTTCTTGCTGCTTCCGGCAGCATTTATATGCATGACTTCCAATTAACCTCACAACAATTTGGCCTACTGTTTGGCTTCAATGCGATTGGGTTAATGGCTGGTTCTTATAGTTGTGCGAAATTAAGTTCTCGCCTTACATCAATGCAGATCCTGAACTGGTCATTGGCCGGTATGTTTATAGCCGGCTTAGTAATGTTATTCTGGCACCCGACCAGCATCAGTTTTGCCGCATCCATGTTTGCCGTTTCATTTTGTATGGGCATCAGTCGCCCGCTGTGTAACCATATGGTGCTGGAACAAGTTCACCACGATGTCGGCGCCGCTTCGTCATTACTGACATTCTCATCGTTTATCTTAGGTTCGATTGGTATGCAGATGGTTTCTTTGCTACCGGATGCCAAAATAATCATGATTGCCGTTATGGCACTGGTTGGCAGCTTTATTCCATGGCTGGCCCTACGCCGTATGGCAAATAACACCGCACATTAACAGGAGAACCTGATGCCCCACACTTTGCCCCTGATCACGACACTCGTAGGTGGTCTGACTCTGGCATTCATATTTGGCATGATTGCGCAGCGCTTGCGCCTTTCAAACATGGTGGGCTATCTGTTAGCCGGTGTGTTGTGCGGTCCATTCACACCAGGTTTTGTGGCTGATCAGGCACTGGCGGCTGAATTAGCTGAGATTGGCGTGATTTTATTGATGTTTGGCGTTGGGCTGCATTTTTCGGTCAAAGATTTATTATCCGTTAAATACATCGCCATCCCCGGCGCTATTTTACAAATTGTATTCGCCACCATACTGGGAGCGGTGGCCGGCAAGTTATTTGGCTGGTCATGGACCGTGGGCCTAGTATTTGGCTTGAGTCTTTCTACTGCCAGCACGGTCGTGTTATTACGGGCGCTGGAAAGCAAAGGTCTGCTTGCCAAACAGGAAGGTCAAATCGCTATCGGTTGGTTGATCGTGGAAGATCTGGTGATGGTGTTAGCCCTGGTTTTACTACCGGTGCTCGCCCCACCTGATGCAGCAAATTCATCCACGGATTTATGGCTTCAGTTGGCCGTAACACTGGGTAAAGTGTTCGCCTTCATTTTGTTTATGTTTGTGATTGGTCGTCGGTTTATCCCTTGGATTTTATCACGTACTGCAGATACCGGTTCAGCAGAGCTGTTTACTTTAGCGGTATTAGTCATTGCTCTCGGTATTGCCTTTGCTGCAGTAAAATTATTTGGCGCCTCATTTGCGCTGGGTGCTTTTTTTGCCGGTGTGGTACTCAGTGGTTCTGAACTCAGTCATAAAGCGGCACACGACACCTTACCCTTGCGCGATGCTTTTGCCGTCTTGTTTTTTGTTTCCGTCGGCATGTTATTTAACCCCAGCATATTACTGCAGCAACCATTGGCGGTTATATTGACAGTACTGATCATTATTGCCGGTAAATCGCTCGCGGCTTATGGTTTAGTTCGTCTGTTCGGTTATTCTAAATCAGTCGCATTAACGATTTCCGCGAGTTTAGCCCAGATCGGTGAGTTTGCTTTTATTCTGATTGGATTAGCCATTTATCTGAAATTATTGCCTAGCGAAGCCCGTGATTTAGT
>CAIZDF010000235.1 GCA_903931645.1 uncultured Tolumonas sp. | reverse complement strand
GGCCATACCTGCTTAAATCTTACATGCACCGCCGGCGCAATCATCAGCTTGTGCTACCTGTAGCTGCGCATCATCCGCACCGTCACGGGTGTTATGGTAATACAGTGTTTTCAGACCGTATTTATAGGCCGTTAACAGATCATTCAATAGCTGTTTCATTGGCACTTTGTGGCCTTCAAACCGGCTAGGGTCATAGCTGGTGTTGGCAGAAATCGCCTGGTCGACGAATTTTTGCATCACACCGACTAATTGCAGATAACCGTCATTGTTTGGCTGGCTCCACAGTAACTCGTAGTTGTCTTTAAGTTCCGTATAATCAGGCACAACCTGACGCAAAATACCGTCTTTCGATGCTTTCACGCTGATCAAACCACGTGGTGGTTCAATACCGTTGGTGGCATTGGCAATCTGACTGGACGTTTCAGAAGGCATCAGCGCGGTCAGTGTTGAGTTACGCAGACCGTGTTGTTTGATTTCGCTACGCAGTGTTTCCCAATCCAGATGTAACGGTTCTTGGCACAAATCATCCAGATCACGTTTGTAGGTGTCGATCGGCAGAATACCCTGTGCATACATGGTTTCATTGAATCGCGGGCAGGCGCCAGACTCTTTGGCCAGTTTTACCGATGCTTTCAACAAGTAATATTGGATCGCTTCGAAAGTCCGATGCGTCAGACCTAACGCTGAACCATCGGAATAACGCACGCCATTTTTTGCCAGATAATAGGCGTAGTTGATGACGCCGATACCTAACGGACGACGCCACATTGCGCCATTATTGGCTGCTGGAATCGGGTAGTCTTGGTAATCCAACAACGCGTCTAATGCACGAACAGCAAGCTCAGCCAGAGGTTCCAATTCATCCAGTGATTCAATAGCGCCTAAGTTAAACGCCGACAGCGTACACAGGGCGATCTCACCTTTTTCATCCAGATAATGATCCAGCGCCTTGGTTGGCAGCGCGATTTCCAAGCACAAATTGCTTTGGCGGATCGGCGCAACTGCTGGGTCAAACGGGCTGTGTGTATTGCAATGATCGACGTTTTGAATATAGATACGACCCGTACCCGCGCGTTCCTGCATCAGCAATGAAAACAGCTCAACGGCTTTGATCTGACGTTTACGGATTGCAGGGTCTTGTTCATATTGCAGATACAGACGTTCAAATTCGGTCTGATCCGCAAAGAACGCATCATATAAACCCGGTGCATCAGATGGCGAGAACAGCGTGATATTACCGCCCTGGATCAGACGCTGATACATCAGACGGTTGATCTGCACACCGTAGTCCATGTGACGAACACGGTTTTCTTCCACGCCACGGTTATTTTTCAATACCAGCAGCGATTCGACTTCCAGATGCCACAGTGGGTAGAACACAGTGGCAGCACCACCACGAACGCCGCCCTGAGAACAACATTTCACCGCAGTCTGGAAGTATTTATAGAATGGAATACAACCCGTGTGGAACGCTTCGCCACCGCGAATTTCACTACCCAGCGCACGGATGCGACCGGCGTTGATACCAATACCGGCACGCTGAGAAACGTAACGCACGATAGAAGACGCGGTTGCGTTGATAGAATCTAAGCTGTCGCCGCACTCGATCAACACGCAAGAGCTGAATTGACGGGTAGGGGTGCGCACGCCAGACATAATTGGTGTCGGCAGTGAAATTTTGAAGGTAGAAACCGCGTCGTAAAAACGTTTGATGTAATCCAGACGCGTAGTTCTTGGATAATTAGCAAACAGACATGCCGCCACCAACATATACAGGAACTGTGGGCTTTCGTAGATTTCGCCGGTCACACGGTTTTGCAGCAGGTATTTACCTTCCAGCTGTTTAACCGCTGCGTAAGCAAAATGCATATCGCGATCATGCACCAGATAGCTATCCAGCAGATCGAACTCTTCTTGGCTGTAATCGGTCAGTAATTGCTGGTCGTAACGACCGGCTTCCACTTGTGTTTTTACCTGCTCAAATAAAGAAGGTGGTGTGAAACCGCCATAGGCTTTTTTGCGCAGATGGAACATCGCCAGGCGGGCAGCCAGATATTGGTAATCAGGTGCTTGCTCGGAAATTAGATCAGCCGCTGATTTGATCAAGGTCTCATGGATGTCGGATGTGCGAATTCCATCATAAAACTGGATATGAGCACTTAACTCAACCTGAGAGACAGAAACACCCTGTAAGCCTTCTGCAGCCCATGTTACAACGCGGTGGATCTTATCCAGATTAAGTGGCTCGGTAACGTTATCCCGTTTCGTGACCATCAAGCTGACTGTCATGGTAACTCCCGTATTTGTTGTTTAGGAAAACACTATATGTAGTGCTTATGATGTATATAAAATACAACATAAAGAATAAAAGCGATAGCTTGACAAAAACTGGTTGTTGAAAAATGTAGCAGTAAATCACACGAATGGAGAAAATAAATGGCTCTTAAAAAGAGCCAGCGGTGTTGTCAGAAGGGTTAACAGAAGCCTGTATTTTAGCGAGATAACCATGCTAATAAGCTGTGTGGATCAGCCATTTCAACGTCTGCCAACCAGTCGGTCAGGTGTTCATTTTCCGCAATATAGCCCCATGCTGCAATAGCTGTGGTCATTCCAGCATTACGTCCGGCTTCGATATCACGGATATGATCGCCAACATAGAGACACTCTTTTGCCACCACCCCGATTTGCTCACAGGCATGCCATAACGGCTCTGGATGTGGTTTTCGTAACGGCAGGGTATCGGCACTGACTGCGACTGCACAATCGGGCAATTCGGTAACCAATGCCAGCAAAGGCTCAGTTAAAAAAGCTGGTTTATTGGTAACGACACCCCATGGAATAGCACGGCTATTCAGCCAAGTAATCAGCTCAACCATGCCGTCATAAGGGCGTGTACCGACATATAAATGTTGTGCGTAATGGTCTAACAACTGTTGCCGTAAAACCGTTAAGTCGTGTTCAGCTTGCTCGGTTTCAGAAAGCCCAGCCTTTATTAAGGCGAGTGCGCCATCAGAAGCGGTTTGTCGGATCACGAAATCCGAGAGCGGTACTTTACCTATTTGCGCTAACACGTGGTTGGCGGCAGCACCAAGATCGGGCGCGGTATCCAGCAACGTGCCATCTAAATCAAATAAGACCGCAGAAAAACGAGAATGAGTCATTATGGTTTTTCACAGAAAATTTGATAATTAACTGAAACATCGTCGGATAACTTAAAATGTTCTGTCAGCGGGTTATAACGCACGCCTTTGACTTGTTTGGTCAGTAAATCGGCGCTGTCACAACAACGGATAAGTTCAGCAGGTCGAATAAATTTCGCGTGGTCGTGCGTTCCTTTCGGCACGATCTTCAAAACTTGTTCTGCTGCCAGAATCATCAATAACCAGGATTGTTTGGTGCGGTTAATGGTGGAGAAAAAAAGTTTTCCGCCCGGTTTGGCTAATTTGGCACAAGCACGCACGATAGAGGCGGGATCAGGCACATGTTCCAGCATCTCCATGCAGGTGACGACATCGAACGAGGCAGGGCGCTGTTCGGCCAACTCTTCGACGGTAATGCGCTGATAATCGAGTTTCACGTTTTGTTCTAATGCATGCAGGCGGGCAACTTGCAATGGTTCATGGCCCATATCAACGCCTAATACCTGCGCGCCTTGTTTCGCCATGCTTTCACTTAAAATACCGCCGCCACAGCCGACATCCAGCACTTGTTTGCCAAATAAACCTTCGCAATGATCAGAAATCCACTCTAAACGCAGCGGGTTCATCAGGTGTAATGGCTTGAAATCACCATGAGGATCCAACCAGTGACTGGCAATGGCTTCAAATTTAGCGATTTCCTGCGAATCAACATTCATTTATTGCTGTCCTTTGTGACAGTTTAGGGTTGGCATCTGCGCATTATATCCAACGAGTTAGCTTAAAACAGAGTATCTGTCAGCGATTGGGGAAATCCATCATTTGTGATAGAATTCGCGACCATTGCTTTCAAGTAGCTTGAAGTAGGAACCTATAATTATATGAGCGATCTAGCCAAAGAGATCATCCCGATAAATATCGAAGACGAGTTACGTAACTCTTATCTCGATTATGCAATGAGTGTCATCGTCGGGCGTGCACTGCCAGACGTGCGGGATGGTTTAAAACCAGTGCATCGTCGCGTTCTGTTCGCGATGCACGAGTTGAGTAACGACTGGAATAAACCTTATAAGAAATCTGCCCGTGTCGTCGGTGACGTGATCGGTAAATATCACCCACACGGTGACTCAGCGGTTTACGACACCATTGTTCGTATGGCGCAAGATTTCTCCATGCGTTACACGCTGGTTGATGGTCAGGGTAACTTCGGTTCGGTCGACGGCGACTCTGCTGCGGCGATGCGTTATACCGAAATTCGTATGGACCGCATTGCTCACGAGCTGCTGGCTGATCTGGAAAAAGAGACCGTAGATTGGGTTCCTAACTACGACGGTACAGAACTGATCCCAGCAGTTATGCCAACCAAAGTACCTAACCTGCTGGTTAATGGTTCATCGGGTATCGCGGTAGGTATGGCGACCAATATTCCGCCACACAACCTGACTGAAGTCGTCGATGGCTGTCTGGCGTTGATGGAAAACTCAGAATTAACAATTGATGAGTTGATCCAGCTGATCCCAGGCCCAGACTTCCCAACCGGCGGTATCATCAATGGTCGTTCCGGTATTCTGGATGCGTACCGTACAGGTCGCGGCAAAATTTACGTGCGTGCGCGCACCGAAATTGAAACCGACGAAAAGAATGGTAAAGAGTCCATTATCGTTACTGAGTTGCCATACACCGGCAACAAAGCCCGTTTGGTCGAAAAGATTGCCGAGCTGGTAAAAGATAAAAAAATCGAAGGTATCACTGCGCTACGTGATGAGTCTGATAAAGACGGTATGCGTGTCGTGATTGAATTGCGTCGTGGTGAATTGACCGAGGTTATGCTGAATAATCTCTACACGCACACACAGATGCAAAACGTGTTCGGTATCAATATGGTGGCGCTGGTTAATGGCCAACCAAAAACACTGAATCTGAAAGAAATTTTAGCTGCCTTCATCGATCATCGTCGTGAAGTAGTTACCCGCCGCACCGTATTTGAATTACGTAAAGCGCGTGAACGTGCCCATATTCTGGAAGGTCTGGCGATCGCGCTGGCGAATATCGACCCGGTTATTGAGCTGATCAAAAACTCATCCAGCCCTGCAGAAGCAAAACAAGGCTTGGTTGCTCGCGGTTGGGCGCTGGGTGCCGTTTCTGAAATGCTGGAACGTGCTGGTGATGATGCCGCGCGTCCAGAATGGCTGGAGCCAGAATTTGGTATCCGCGATGGTCTGTATTTCTTAACTGAACAACAAGCGCAAGCGATTCTCGATCTGCGGTTGCACAAACTGACCGGTCTGGAACATGAAAAAATTCTGGATGAATACCGTGAGTTGTTGGGCGAAATCGCTGAACTGCTGCGTATTCTGGCGAATCCAGAACGTTTGATGGAAGTTATCCGTGAAGAGCTGGAATTTGTTAAATCCCAGTTTGGTGATAAGCGTCGTACTGAAATTCAGGCCGCTAGCATCGAAATCAACATGGAAGATCTGATCACACCAGAAGACGTAGTGGTAACACTGTCGCACGAAGGATATGTGAAATATCAGCCATTGTCTGATTACGAAGCGCAGCGTCGTGGTGGTCGTGGTAAAGCGGCTGCAAAAGTAAAAGATGAAGACTTCGTTGAGCAGCTGCTGGTGGCGAATACACACGATACCATTTTGTGTTTCTCGACCATGGGTCAAGTTTACTGGCTGAAAGTTTATCAATTGCCAGAAGCCAGCCGTACTGCGCGTGGTCGTCCAATTATCAACTTGTTGCCGTTGGATGAAAACGAACGTATTACTGCGATCCTGCCAGTGAAATCTTACGATGATGACAAATATGTCTTCTTCGCAACCGCCAATGGCACCGTGAAGAAAACAGCCTTGTCTGCATTCTCTCGTCCTCTGAGTTCAGGTATTCGTGCGATCACCTTGAAAGAAGGGGATGAGTTGATTGGTGTTGATATCACCGACGGCAGCAACGAAATCATGTTGTTCTCCGATGCAGGTAAAGTGGTGCGTTTCGCGGAAGGCAATAACCGTGGCACAGAGTCTGACAATGATTCAGATGATGATGCAACCGACGAAGTAGAAACCGAAAACACGGAAAATGCGGAAGTTAGCACGTCTGGTAAAGGTATCCGCCCAATGGGTCGTACTGCTGCCGGTGTTCGTGGTATCAAACTGGCGGAAGGTGATAAAGTTGTTTCGCTGATCATCCCTCGCAGTGAAGGTGCAATTCTGACCGCCACAGAAAACGGCTACGGTAAACGTACTGCGTTGTCTGAATACCCTGTGAAGAGCCGCGCGACCTTGGGTGTTATCTCTATTCAGGTTTCTGAGCGTAACGGTCGTGTAGTGGGCGCTATTCAGGTTGATGAAGCGGATGAAATCATGCTGATCACCAACGGTGGCACGCTGGTGCGTACTCGTGTTTCTGAAGTTGGTCTGATTGGACGTAACACCGCCGGTGTGCGTCTGATCCGCACGTCGGAAGATGAAAAGTTGGTGAGCTTGGAGCGTGTTGCGGAACCAGAAGGCGATGAGTCAGATGTTTCAGATATCAATATCGAAGTCGATACTGGTTCATCTGAAGAATCATCGGCTGAATAAGCCAGAGCGAGGACGTAGTACATGAACGCTTGGAAATTCTGTTTGGCAGCGATGCTATTTAGTGGGATCCAGACTGTATCTGTGGCTTCAATAGACTTTGGTGAAAAAAATCCACCAGCGAAACCATCGATGGTGACACCGGAAATGATGGCAAAATATGCTATCACTAAGCAAACGTTCGATAAAAAACCGAACTGTAACGACCTTACAGTTCCACTTTTGCAAGCGTATTGTGAACGGCCGATCCTAAATAAATTGGATGGTCAAATCCGTAAGCTGCTAGTTGATCTTGCGAATAAGCAGTCACCGTATCCGCAAGTTGATTTGCAGAAAGATCAACAATCTTGGTTGTCGCGTCATGACAATTGTATGAAAGATAATGACCTGAAAATGTGCCTCGAACTTTCTTACATGGAGCGTTTATCTCAGATCCAAGCACAGTTTGAGTTGGTTCCCAAAGAGGGGCCTATTCATTATCAGTGCGGTACTGATAAACAAGACGCTTGGCTGGCTTTTTACGCAACAATACTGCCGGCAGTGATTGTTAAATATAATGGTCAAGTTCGTAGTGCGTTTATGGGGCCGCTCAGTCGGGGCGTCAAATACGCATCGTATGAGTTAACCGTCATTGAGCGTAAAAAGGCAGCGACAATTTCTTGGGATGATAAAACACTGGAATGCCAGCAATTATCTAACTAAGAAACAGATTACATTGGATCTAAAAGGGCAGACTTCGGTTTGCCCTTTCTTTTTATGACTACACTTACTCCGATGCTCATGCACAACATGAAGAAAAATACGGAGTGTATCTATGCAAACGAGAAATGGTCATTGCCGGCTACTTGGCGCAACCATTGAATCGGGAGGCGTCAATTTTTCGTTATGGGCTCGTTTAGCTAGTGCGGTTGAATTGCTGCTGTTTTCCTCTCCAGATGACGTGACTCCCACTGTTATTAAACTAAACCCGAAAGTAAACCGGACGGCCTATTACTGGCATATCTGGGTTGAAGGCATTGGTGACGGTCAACTGTATGGTTTTCGCATTAATGGCCCATGGCGTCCGTATGAAGGCACTCGCTTTGATCCGCAAAAAATCCTGCTCGATCCCTATGG
>CAIZDF010000234.1 GCA_903931645.1 uncultured Tolumonas sp. | reverse complement strand
TCTGGCATACACCATATCGAGCTTAAACACTTCGGCGAAAAACATCGGTAGCATAGACACCACCGCCAACTCAGAACCAAAGGTGGTGAAATAAAGAATATTGACTGCCGCGACCTGTTTAAATTGATAACGCTGAATTTCCGGTACCGGCGTATGAAAGATCTCTTTATTAACTTTATAAACACAGAAACAGTCGTAAACCAGAATCGCCGCGAGAATTGCGTAAACGCCAGAGGCCATGGGATCAGTTATCAGCGCCACACCGTGCGGTGACAATTTCCAGGTCACTAACACCAGCGCAATATACATAGGCAGTTTCATCAGCAGCAGGAAGAAAAAATCCCCTTTGCTGGTCACTTCCAAGCCACCCATTTTTTTGGATTTAAAATAGGTGGAACCTTTCGGCGAGTCTGTGACATTGGTATACCAGACAAAACTAAACGCCAAGCAGATCAAGCCAGAAAAACCAACAGCATAACGCCAGCCATCATCGCCACCAAAGAACAAGGCGATCGTTGGCAGCAAAATAGCCGCCGCGGCTGAACCGAAATTCCCCCAGCCGCCGTAGATACCTTCCGCGATGCCCAGTTCATTGGCCGGAAACCATTCACTGACCATGCGAATGCCGATAACAAAACCGGCTCCGACAAAACCGAGCAGTAATCTGGCCATCGCCAGCTGTGCAAAATCGGTCGCAAACGCAAACCAGAAGCAGGGAATACTGCCTGCGAACAATAAAAAGCTGTAGGTCAGACGCGGGCCGAATTTATCGGTCAGCATACCGATAATGATACGGGCGGGAATGGTTAACGCCACGTTCAGGATCAGCAGCGTTTTTACTTCCGCCATACTGATATTGAGGGATTTGGCAATCAAACCCAATAACGGCGCATGGTTAAACCACACCACAAACGTAATAAAAAAGGCCATCCAACTCAGATGAAGAATCTTCATTTTGCCGGTAAAGGACAGCATATTAAATTTATTATCTTGTTTCATAATGATTCCATCTTGTCTTGGAAACAAACCCAAAAGCGAGCGCCTTTGCTCTAAGTTGGTATTTTCCGGCTGGCGTAATGCGCAAAAAAAACGCCTCACTGAAATTAACCAGTGAGGCGTCATTGCCTGAGTGACCAAATTGTTGGAAAGCCCTATTAGCTAATCCATTAACAATTTTGATACATTCAGCTTTCATGCCAGTTTTAAAAGTCAGGTAAAACATAGCCTTTAGATGTATTTTTAAGGGTTTTAATGATTTTTCGTGATTCACGACAGTGCAATTGCACCAGATCAGTCAACCAGTATTACTACCTTGGCTTTTCAACAGCCAAATATATTGGGTTTCATTTTTGCCATTTGAAGCAATGCATCGACCGTCATTCTCACCTTGGGTTGAATGTAGCGTGTTCGCGGCCAGATCACATGAATAGGCATTTTCGCGCCAGCGTAGCAATCCAGCACAGTGACCAACGCCCCGCTTTGCAGATGTTCCGCAATCAACCAAGTCGGTAATTGCGATAAACCACATCCATCCAGCGTGGCTTGCAGCATCATTTCTCCATCACCAAATTCATGTCGAACACGGATCTGTTGCTGCTCCAGTTCCCCTTTTGGGCCTTTAAGCAACCAAGTTGCACGCAGCCCTTTACGCCAACCAATGATGCAATCATGGTGCAGTAAATCATCTTTATCTATAACCGGGGGGTTGCTGCGTAAATAGTCAGGCGCCGCACAAATAACCAGCTCTTGATCGCCAAGCTTACGCGCCACCAGCTCAGGATCATTGTGTAAATCACCGATGCGAACCGCCAGATCAACGCCCTCTCCAATCATGTCGATGGTGCGTTCGCCAAATGTCAGCGTAAGGTCTAACTGAGAAAATTGCTTCGAAAAATCAATTAACATGGGAGCAATATGTCGACGACCGAATGCTGCCGGTAAATCAATACGAAGCCGCCCTCTTGGTGCAGAAGCGCCCGTTGACATGTTGCTCTCGATATCACGAAGCTCATCAATAATGCGCAAACAACTGCTTAAATAGACTTCACCCTCATGCGTCAAAACCAGTTTCCGCGTCGTGCGATGTAATAGCTTTATTCCTAACCGCTGTTCGAGTCGGGAAACACTTTTACCTACCGCAGAACTCGTTACGCCAAGCTTAAGTGCCGCCGCAGTAAAACTCTGTAGCTGGGCCGCTAAAGTAAATTCCCGGATGCCATCAAAACTAAGCGGCTCCATCGTAATTCCTCATACTTAGCATTCAGATTTAATCCCTACAGGATGAAGTGATTGTCATTTTACCCTATTAATAGCGTAAAAGTTTAGCAACAGACTATGCGGCACATGATTCCTGCCAATGAGCCTTTAATGAACACCGAGCTAGATAGACTACTTTCCCTTGAAGCGATTCGAAATCTGCGCATCCAATATTGTCATTTTTTGGATACCAACCGCATAGATGAATTGGCCCAGCTATTTACCGAAGATGCGATCTGTTTTGTTGCTGGCGCTGGTTGGCAGGGTCGCGAAGCGATAAGAAATGGCTTATCGCGAGCGTTCGCGGAATATGACGCCCAACATCGAGGCACTTACCCGTTCCTGCATTCCATTTCCAATCATTGGATTGAAATTGTCAGCGAAGATCGCGCCGAAGGACGTTGCTACCTCACCGATTTCGTCATTGAACGACCAGCCGGAATAAGCCCGTTATTACTTTTAGGATCATACGCCGATGAATATCTACGGGTTGATGGTAAATGGCTGATCAGTCGAACTCGTTTGGATGTGGTGTGGCCCGAACCGGATGTGGGTGGCGGCGTTCCCGGCAATGTCCTCGTGCTGCCCTGACAAACGCTTAATTATGTTCTACCCTTATTTTTCTATTTGAGGTTTTTAATGAGTCTTTTATTCACATCTTACGATCTAGCTGGTACTCAATTAGCCAATCGTGTCGTGATGGCACCGATGACACGAGCAAGAGCATCGAACAATGTTCCTGATGAACAAACTGTTCTTTATTACGCACAACGCGCCTCTGCCGGACTGATCATTTCTGAAGGCGTACCGGTAAGCCAGGAAGGTTGCGGATATCTCTTCAATCCAAGCTTATATACGGATGAGCAAACGCAGGCTTGGCGCAAAGTGACCGATGCGGTTCATGCAAAAGGTGGAAAAATATTTGCTCAGCTTTGGCATGTCGGCCGCTTGTCGCATGTGTCCATTCAGCCCAATAACCAAGCGCCGGTATCATCGGTTGCCGAAGCGGTTGCGACGTCACATGCTTATGCGTGGGTTGAACCGGGCAAACCCGGCCGAGTTAAGGCCAGCACACCACGTGCCTTGCACACGGATGAAGTTCAACGAGTTACTGCAGATTTTGTGAAAGCGGGCCTGCGTGCTATCGAAGCGGGCTTTGATGGCGTTGAGTTGCACGGTGCAAACGGCTATCTGTTTGAACAATTCATCAACGGTGCTTTAAATAACCGCACCGATATTTACGGTGGATCAATCTCGAATCGACTGCGTTTTTTACTCGAAACGCTCGATGCATTGGCGGATAAACTGGGCAGTAACAAAGTCGGTGTTCGCTTATCGCCGTTTGGTCGACTGTATGACATGCACCCTTATGCGGAAGAGGCTGAAACTTGGCTCAGTTTGGCCAGCGCATTGAATGCTCGCAACCTCGCCTATGTGCATTTGAGTGACCAACTGACTATTGGTGCTGAAGCGATTCCTGAAGGGTTTGCAACGCAATTCCGACAAAATTATAAGGGAACGTTGATTGCTGCGGGCGGTTTTACGCGTGAGTCAGCCGAACAAGCTCTGAGTCATGGCGATTTAGATCTGGTTGCCTTTGGCCGACCATTTATCTCAAATCCAGATCTGGTAGAAAGAATGCAAAATAACTGGCCTCTCACAGAGAGTGATCGCGCAACCTATTACGGAATAGATGGGGCTGTTGAAAAGGGTTATACCGACTACCCCAGCTATGAAATGAAAACTGCCAGCTAATCAAAAAAATCGGGCTTTAGATAACCGCTAAAGCCCGAAATTCATACCCAAGTAACACTAAGCTACAGCACTACTTTTCGTCGTTTTCGCCGTTTTCAAACGGGTCACTTTGCTGTGTTTTTCATACAGGAAGCTCAGCACCTGCTGACGTAAATGGTGATAATGCGGGTTATCGGCTAACTCAACCCGATCACGCGGACGTGGCAGATCGATATTCAGGATCTCACCCACCGTGGCCGATGGGCCGTTGGTCATCATCACAATTCGATCGGACAGCAGCACGGCTTCATCGACGTCATGTGTGATCATGATGACGGTGTTGTTCAGTTCCGCCTGAATTTCCATTACCGAATCTTGCAGATGCGCACGCGTCAGCGCATCCAATGCACCAAATGGTTCATCCATCAGCAGCACTTTTGGTGACATTGACAGTGCACGGGCGATACCAACACGTTGTTTCATCCCGCCAGAGATCTCGTGCGGTTTTTTATCCAGTGCATGGTCCATCTGCACCAGTGACAGGTAGTAACGCACTTTCTCTTCAATCTCTTCTTTACTGGCGTCTTTCATCACCTGCCGCACGGCCAGTTCGACGTTCTGATAGACCGATAACCAAGGCAGCAGCGCGTGGTTTTGGAACACGACTGAACGTTCTGGGCCGGGACCATCGACCTCACGGCCATCGAGAATGATGCCGCCGGAAGTCGCCTCCGTCAGACCGGCCACCAGATTTAGCACGGTGCTTTTACCGCAACCGGAGTGGCCGATCAGGGAGATAAACTC
>CAIZDF010000233.1 GCA_903931645.1 uncultured Tolumonas sp. | reverse complement strand
ATTTCAAAGCGATCGACGCTGGCGGTTAATACACCGTCTTTACTGGCTAAAACACCGACCGGAATGTTGGGATCATTGTGCAAACCGAAAATGGCAGAAGCCCCATCAAGCACGCCTGCTTTGATGATATCGGGTGCGCCTAACCCAGTTTCTTCTGCCGGTTGGAACAATAAGCGCACTGATCCTGATAAATCAGCGGCTTTTTCTTTCAATAACAATGCGGCACCAAATAAAGCAGCAGCGTGGAAATCATGTCCGCAGGCATGCATAACACCGCTGTTTTGCGAGACAAATTCCAGTTCGGTTTCTTCGTGGATCGGCAGGGCATCAATATCCGCTCGCAGCACCACTAGCGGGCCGGGGTGGGCGCCGTCAATTTGTGCGACCAAACCCGTTTTTAACGGGATATCCAATATCCGGATCCCTGCATCTTCCAACTTCTGTTTAAGCCGTTTAGTAGTTTCTACTTCCTGATGAGACAATTCCGGGTGCGCATGCAACTCATGCCGCAGATGGCGTAAATGTTGATCTAATTGTGTATTAATAGGCATTAAATTCTTCTTCCTTCATACCGCAATGGCTGTTTGGTGGCTAGCTTGTTCACCGAGATAGGCCTGTCGGATCCGCTCGTCATCTGATAATACCGAGGCATTGCCGGCGAGGGTAACGCGGCCACCTTCGATCACATAGGCAAAATCAGCAATAGCCAGTGCGGCGCGGGCGTTTTGCTCAACCAATAAAATGGATGTGCCGTAATCGCGGATGGTCTGGATCAAATCAAATATCTGCCGCGTCAATTTAGGCGCTAAACCCAGTGATGGTTCATCTAACAGCAGTAATTGCGGGCGACTCATCAAGGCTCTGGCGATACACAACATCTGCTGTTCACCACCTGACAATGAGCCGGCTTTCTGTCGGAATCGTTCTTTCAGTAGCGGAAAAATCGCCAATATATTGTCCAGCTCCGTCAAATTTCCCTTTTGCTGCACAGCACCCAGACGTAAATTTTCATCGACTGTCATGCCGGAAAAAATCTGACGTCCTTCGGGTGCTTGTGCCAAGCCAAGACGAACAATTTCATGTGCGGGCAGGGTAGTCAGCTCTTTACCTGCAAATGTGATTTGCCCTTGGCTCGCGCGATAAATGCCGGAAAGTGTGCGCATCAGCGTTGTTTTACCCACGCCGTTCGCGCCCAGCACGGTGACAATTTGCCCTTTACTGACCGATAGGGAAATGTCTTTGACGATGGGTAATCCGCTTAATTTTACTTCCAGATTTGATACTTCAAGTAGGCTCATGCTGCCACCTCATCGCTACCCAGATAGACGTCTTGTACTGCTTTATCTTTTGCAATGACCTGCGGGGTATCATCGGCAATCAACTGCCCTGACGCTAACACCAGCACACGGCGGCACAGATTCATCACCAGATTAAGATCATGCTCAACCAGCAATAAGGTGATGCCATGCTGATTTAATCGACGCAGGAATTTTGATAATTCGGCAGTTTCAGTGTCGTTCAGGCCTGCTGCGGGCTCATCGAGGATCAGCAGTTGCGGTGAAAACGCCAGTGCGCGTGCAATTTCCAGATATTTGCGTTTGCCATACGAAAGGTTTGCAGCTAACTCATTGGCATATGGCGTAAGGCCGGTCAGTTCGAGTGCTTTCCAAGTCGCCGCGGTGACATTCTTAGCCGCTTGCTTGCGACGCAACAACGCATCGAATAAGCCATAGTTTTGATGGCCCACGGCACCGACACTGACGTTATCAAAGACCGTCAAATTAGGAAACACGCGCAGATTTTGGAATGTTCTGGCGATGCCTAAACGGGCAATTTCTGCAGCGGGTAAGTGCTGAATGGCATGGCCTTGCCATTGGATCAAACCGGCGGTTGGCTGGCTAAAACCAGTGATCAAATTAAACAGCGTTGTTTTGCCTGCACCATTCGGGCCGATCAAGCCAATCAGCTCACCGGCGTGTAAATCGAAAGAGACATCTTCTACCGCAATTAAGCCGCCGAAATGCCGTGAAACACCGTGTAATGACAGTAACGGGGTGCTCATTTCCAACCCTCCTTAATTCCAGCCTGTGTTCTGATCCACTTCAATGCAGCTGCTTCAGCCCATAGCCCTTTGGGCAGAAATAAAATAACCACAAACATGATCAAGCCGACGATGAGCATGCGGTAATCGCCGATTGGGCGTAATACTTCCGGCAAGCTGATCAGTAATACTGCGCCGATAATCGCACCTGGTAAGCTGCCTAATCCGCCAACCACAATCATGGCTAAGACTAAAATTGATTGATCAAATTTGAAGTCACTGGGGGATATATAACCCGTGGCGTGCGCCCACAATGCACCGGCGACACCAGCAAAAAAGAAGCTGACACTTAGCACTTGCGCTTTAAGGCGGAATGGCGACAGACCCATGGCTTGAATTGATTGATCATCTTCACGCATAGCGCGTAGCGCATTACCAAAATAGGAGTGTGCGACACGGTGAATTAACCAGAAACTGATTGCGCTTATCAGTAACACTAACCAAAAAGTGCCGCTTTGGCTGCGAACGCCTAAAGTGGGAATATCGGTAATACCCATCGGGCCACGGGTGACATCGATCCAGTTCAATAACGTGACGTAAATAATTTCACCAATGCCGAGAGTGGCAACAGCAAAATAGATGCTGACTAAACGTAATGCTGGCAGTGTCACCAGCACGCCAAGCAGCGCCGAAAATAAGCCGGCCAGCGGAATCGTCACCCAAGGCGATAACCCAAAGTGGTTGCCCAGCAAGGCGGTGATGTAAGAGCCCAAACCATAGATAGCAGCGTGGCCCAATGACATCAAGCCACTGGTGCCGGTGAGCAAATTGGCGCTCGCTGCTAGTAAGCTAAAAATAGCCGCAGTGGTCGCAACACGATACCAATAGCCGGAATCGGCCAGCGCTAAAATGATCAGCAAAATCGCAAACAATACCCAGACTTGATAACGTTTAAACGCGTTCACGCTGACCTCCGAAAATACCTTGCGGAAAGAACAATAACGTTGCTAGTAATAAGCCGTAGGTGATCAATTCCGTCCAACCTTGAGGAATATATTCAGTAGCAATTGATTCGCTGAGACCGAGTAATAACGCACAAATAATGGCGCCGGGAATGGAACTCAATCCGCCCATGACCATAGCTACAAAGGCTTTTACGCCCGGTGCAAAACCCATGTGTGGGAAGATGTTACCGGTATAAAGCCCGACCAGAAAACCAGATACCGCACCCAGCATCGCGCCCAGCGCAAACGTGGTGATAATGGTACGTTCGATATTGATACCGACATGCAAGGCACCGGTTAAGTTACTGGCGACAGCACGTACAGAGAGACCTGCCTGCGTGCGAAACAGAAACCATTGCAGACCAAACAGCATTAACAGTGCAAAACCAAAGATCACAAATTGACCGCTGGCAAAGGTAATGCCGCCAATTTCGATGGGGTCGATCAGCAGGTATTCCTGTGGAATTAACTGCATATTGGAACCAAACGAATTAGATACCAGTTCACGCACTACAATTGAAACTGCCAGCGATGAAAGTAGGGTAGCTTCGCGGATTGCTTTTGATTTCAGCGAAGCTTCATCGACAAAACGCCGTAGCGGACGAAATGCAATGCGCTCCAACAACACACCACTCAATAAACCCACAGCAACCACGATAAATAACACAGCGGCGAGCGGTGGAGCAAACGCCTGAATGACGAGTAACCCTGCAAATGCACCTAACATGTAAACTTCACCATGAGCAAAATTCACGACATTCAGCACACCAAATATCAGGGTAAAACCAATTGCCATCAGGGCATAGACGAGCCCCAGCGACAGGCCATTAAAGACTTGTTGCAAAAAGAAGATATCAAACATGGGGAGGTCTCCTGCCGCCATGCACAATGACATGGCGGCACGAACAGAGGTGGAACAGAATTAGCTGTTAACAGGCACGAATTGGCCGTTTTTCACTTGCAGACGGGTCAGCGATTTCGCTGGTTCACGCGTTACTGGGTCAAATGTGGTTTTACCCGTTACACCAGGGAAGTCTTTGGTTTCAGCCAATGCATCGCGCACTTTTTCACGCGTTGCATCAGCGCCACCCGCTTTAACTATCGCATTCAACAAGATATTGGTTGCGTCATAAGCCTGACCAGAAAACTGAGTTGGTTCAGTTTTATACAGTGAACGATATTGTGTAACGTACTGTTTTACTTCTGGTGCCGTGCTGTTGATATCAAACGAGGTAGACAGTTTCAGTGATTCCGCTGTTTTACCCGCGAGATCGATCAGCTTTTTCTCGTCCAGTGAGCTGGCACCGAAGATTTTGCCTTTCAGGCCCAGCTGCGCGCGCTGTTGCAGGAACGCGGCACCATCTTCATAGAACAGGCTCAGATAAACCGCATCTGGTTTCTGACGCGCAATTTTGGTGATGATTGATCGGAAATCACGAGTGCCAGGGTTAAAATATTCGATAGAAGTGACTTCACCGCCTTTGCTGGT
>CAIZDF010000232.1 GCA_903931645.1 uncultured Tolumonas sp. | reverse complement strand
TCATTCAATGTAGCCATCTGCTCTGCGGTTAATGCATCGCCTGTGTTTTTTTCCAGTAGTTTCTGGATGTATTCATTACGCTGATACAGTTGGTCACGTTGTTGGTTGACATCAAACTGTGCCAAACGTAAGTCGGCGATCTGTTCTTCCGAGCCACGCACTAAATTGGCATCGGGCAACATCTGACGCTGCTGATAGAGGATCTTCGAGAGCAGCAAGCTGCCTTTCAGTACCGAAATCTGCTCGTTCAGGTTTTGTTCGGTCTGTGTGGTGCGATCCAGCCAGTTTTTAACTTTGATGTTTTCCTGAACCAGCGAGTTTACGCCTTGGGTGGCATCAATTAATTGCTGGCTGAGTTGTTGATTCAGTTTAAGTTCTTTTTGAATAAATGATGGCAGCGCTTGGGAGTTATCTGTTTGCGTAGTGCCGCTTTCTTCTACGGTTTTTTCAGTCAAGGTCAGGCGTTTATTACTGACTTGCTGTTGTAATAACTGCACCCAGTTATTCAGCTGCGCAATTTGGGCCGTCAAAAAATCGCGTTGTTTATTGTAGAGATCTTGCTGGCTGGTGTTGTTATCCAGATCTTTCTGACGTTGCTCTTGTTGCAGTTGCAACAGCGCCAGTTCGGTATTGAGTTTTACTCGCAGCGAGGGGGTCATTTCCCCATTCTGTTTCAAACCACTCAAACGATTGCGGATATCCTGCATACGCTGGTAATCCTGACTCATCGCAGACTGAGCGCGTTCTGGCAAGGTTTGCAGAAACGTGAGTTGGCTGTTGGCATTGCCCAAATCACTTTGTGCACTTTGTAACTGGCTCAACAGATCGGTCAGACGACCATCTAACTGCGTTTGTGTCAGGCGACTGATTTCGGTTTTCAGCGCTTGGGTATCTTGTGCATCATTCTTTTGCAGTAATTCCAGCTGACGGGCGAATTCTTTCAGTTTTGCCGGTGTTTTGGTCAGTGATTGATCCTGATCTTTTAATTTGATCTTTTCTTTATCAATTGCATCTAAAAGCGTAATGGTTTGTTCAATATCGTCTTTTTGTGCTTTTTCAGCCACGGTCAACGTATCGCGTTTGTTTAAGGACGTGAGTTTGTTATCGAGACTGGCGCGAGTTGGTAACTCTTGTTGCTGAGCAGCAAAAAGGGTTGTACTGGTCAGAAGAAGAAGTCCGGATAACAGACTGCGAAAAAGAGGCTGTTTCTGCATAAGCGGTGCTCACAGTTGGTCATTTGTTGTATTGATGTTGATGCGCTGTAACAAGCTGCATCAAACTTGCGCAAGAATATAGCAAAACGAGAGATGACGCACAAAAAACCGCTGCGTGAGAATAAAAAACGCCGGTACAGGTACCGGCGTTTTGAGGTTCTGGAACGCGAGCTGAAAATTACAGCTTGTGTACAGAAGCAGTGTTAGTGGTGCCGCTTGGTACCAGAGCACCAGAAACCATAACCACGATGTCACCAGCTACAGCCAGGCCAGATGCCAGCGCTGCTTCCTTACCCTGCACGTAGAATGCATCGGTAGAAGCCAGTTTCTCAACCAGAACAGGTGTAACACCTTTGGTCAGAACCAGTTGCTGAGCAGTTTTAGCGTTAGAAGTCAGCGCCAGGATGTTCGCTTTAGGGAAATATTTACGAACTGCACGAGCTGATTTACCACCTTCAGTTGCAACAACGATCAGTGGAGCTTCCAATTTCTCGGTAGTTTCTACTGCGCCACGGCATACTGCTTCGGTGATGCTCTTACGATCGTTAGCATTTTCGATAGACAGGTTAGAAGGCATAACTGGGTCAGTACGACCACAGATAGTTGCCATGATAGAAACAGCGTTCAGTGGGAATTTACCCTTAGCTGATTCACCTGACAGCATCACTGCGTCGGTACCGTCTAGGATCGCATTCGCAACGTCACCAGCTTCAGCGCGGGTTGGACGTGGGTTTTTGATCATGGAGTCCAGCATCTGAGTTGCAGTGATAACTGGTTTGCGTGCTTTGTTACATTTCTGGATCATCATCTTCTGAGCGAAGATAACTTCTTCAACAGGGATTTCTACACCCAGGTCGCCACGGGCAACCATGATACCGTCAGAAACTTCCAGAATTTCGTCGAAGTTGTCCAGACCTTCCTGGTTTTCGATTTTAGAGATGATCTGGATGTTTTCGCCACCGTGGGCTTTCAGGTGATCACGGATAGCCAGAACGTCTTCTTTCTTACGGATGAAAGAAGCAGCGATGAAGTCAACGCCTTGTTCGCAACCGAATACCAAGTCAGCTTTGTCTTTTTCAGCCAGTGCTGGCAGTTGGATAGAAACGCCTGGCAGGTTAACACCTTTGTTTTCACCCAGGTCGCCGTTGTTCATTACTTTACAAACAACTTCAGTATCAGTAGTAGAGATAACTTCCATACCGATCAAACCGTCGTCAACCAGCACAGTGTTGCCAGCTTTCAGGTCTTTAGCGAAACCTTCATAAGTCACAGCAACACAGTTAGTGTTACCCACTACAGTTTTGTCTGTAGTGAAAGTGAAAGTCTGACCAGCAACCAGAGATACGTCGTTACCGCCTTCCAGTTTGATAGTACGGATTTCTGGACCTTTAGTATCCAGCAGGATCGCTACTTTTTTACCGGTTTCAGCACAGATTTCACGGACAGTCTTGATACGACCACCATGTTCTTCAAAGTCACCGTGAGAGAAGTTCAGGCGCATTACGTTCATGCCTGCTTCAATCATTTTAGCCATTACAGCTTTTGGCTCAGACTTAGGACCGATAGTACATACGATCTTGGTTTTTTTCATGGAAGGATAACTCCGATAGTTCAGGGATATAAATATGAGCAATAAATCTGTCGCGCATTATACAGAGAATCATGACATTTGATGATGTCATAACGGATTTTTCTGCGTTTTACTGATCTAACACAATAGTTTTTCATGAACCTGCTGAAAATATTAAATCTTGGCTAAACCGTGTTAGCAATATTCTGCTGATCATCAAATTATGTGGGGTTTGTCACATTGTCAGTTCTGTGTGACACATATACCGTACATTCTTGACTCGTTTTATATTTATAAACCCATATTTTTCAATGCATTAAAATAAAACAAATCATCGGATTGATGTTTGCATCCTTATATCACAAAGAGTCCAGTGTGATGAGGCAGCAGAATATGACCGAGAATAATTCAACAATGCGACAAGGATGTGGCAGCCAGAAAAAAGGTAGCGGATGCGGGAGTTCAGGCGGCGCAGCTGGCTTTTCCATGGCTCAGGCAGAAAAAGTAGCTCATCACCCTTGTTATTCCCCTAATGCGCATCATAAGTATGCCCGCATGCATCTGGCGGTTGCGCCAGCGTGTAATGTGCAGTGTAACTACTGCAATCGCAAATATGACTGTGCGAACGAATCCCGTCCGGGTGTAGTGTCCGAATTACTGAATGTTGAACAGGCGTTGCAAAAAGCGCGTGCTGTCGCAGCGGCGATCCCGCAGTTGTCGGTAATTGGTATTGCCGGCCCAGGTGATCCACTGGCGAATCAGACCCGCACTTTCGATACGTTGGAAGGGCTGCGCTCGGCGTTACCGGATGTGAAATTGTGTGTGTCGACCAACGGCTTAGCGTTGCCACAATCGGTTGATTCACTGGTCGCATTGGGTGTTGATCATGTCACCATCACTATGAATGCGATTGATGCGCATGTGTCAGCACAAATATATGACTGGATCTACTTCGATGGCGTGCGTTACCGCGGCAAAGAAGGGGCGCAGATCTTGATTGATCAGCAGATCGAAGGTATGCGCAAACTGATGGAAAACGGCGTATTGGTGAAGATCAACTCGGTGCTGATCCCCGGTGTGAATGATTTTCATCTGGCGGAAGTCAGCCATGCCATTCGTGATATGGGTGCCTTCCTGCACAACATCATGCCACTGATCTCGAAACCGGAACATGGCACCTATTACGGCCTGAACGGTCAGCGAGAACCGACTGCGGAAGAAGTGACGCAAGTACGTGAACGCAGTGGCGCTTTTATGCCACAGATGGCGCACTGTCAGCAGTGTCGTGCTGATGCAGTGGGAATGCTTGGTGAAGATCGCAGTCAGGAATTCAACTTATCGGCTTTGGCACCACAACAAAAAGACTACGCACCGGTGATGCAGCAACGCACCAAAATTCAGGCGGCGATCGCCAGTGCCGGTGCCTCAGAAGATGCCGATGCGCGTTTGGTTGCTGTGGCGACACAGCAAGGAATGGCAATCGATCAACACTTTGGTCACGCCAAACGTTTCCATATCTACAGCGTTAACAGTGAAGGGGTGACTTTAGTTGGCGAACGTCATGTCGCCCAAGATTGTAATGGTCAGACAGAATGTGATGATCACGATGATGTCATGACAGACACATTGAGTTTGCTGGCGGATATGGATGCGGTGTTCTGCTCTCGTTTAGGGTTAGGCCCGTGGCAGAAACTCGAAGCGGCAGGCGTGCAGCCGGTTGTTGATTACGCTTGGCAGCCGATCCGCGAAGCATTATCTGCATGGTGGCAGTTACAACCGAAAGCGACCGAGGTGAAACTACATGTTCGCGGGGTAGCCTAATGAGTTGTGTGATTACCGTAAAATGCGTGGGATGTTTCAGTTGTCTGGAGGTTTGCCCGAAACGGGCGATCCGCGAGCAAGATCGGGTCTTTTCTATCTCGGTCAAACGCTGCAACGAGTGTCAGGGACATAGTGTCGGGCCGCGTTGTATCCAGATCTGTCCGGTAGAAGGAGCCATTGCTTATGAATCAGGCCATCCGGTGTGATATGCCGCTACAAGCATCGCTGTTATCGACAACTGCACCTGCTTCGCCGCAGCAATGGTTAACCGATCAGGTGTGGCGTTATCAAGCGGGCATCAGCCAGCTGCCGCGGTATATGGGCCTGGGCGTTGACGCGTATTGTCAGTTGCTGCAGCAATGTGACACGCAGCCGGTAGTGATTGGTTTGTTGCAACAACAACGCCAGACATTACTGGTGGAATTACTGGTGATGCGTGAACAGGAATGTCAGGAGTTGGAGCAGTGGTTAACCAGTTATCAGCACCCGGATGCCGCACCCATGGCACAGATCATTGCTGTGGCGTCGATGGGCTTTAACCATCTGTGGCAAGATCTGGGGCTGGATTCCCGGCAGAGTTTACGTGAGTTGATGCAGTGCTGTTTCCCGGAATTAGTAGCAATGAACAGCCAGAATATGCGCTGGAAAAAGTTCTTTTACCGGCAACAGTGTGCGTTGGGTGGGAATTATGTCTGTCGCGCGCCGAGTTGTGATGAATGTGTGGAACGAGCCAGCTGTTTTGCGCCGGAAACCTAAAAGCAGTGCTAAAATCGGACGCATTATTTTGCACTGATGGATTTAATCATGCTGAGCCCCGATACATTTTTCTTGTTTTTAACTGCCTCACTACTGCTTTGTATCGCGCCGGGGCCAGATAATATTTTTGTGCTGACCCAATCCATGTTGCGTGGTGTCGGCTCTGGCTTATTCGTAACGCTAGGGTTATGTACCGGGTTATTGGTGCATACCTCAGCAGTTGCGCTGGGTGTCGCAGTTATTTTCCAGCAATCATTATTGGCATTTACCATTCTGAAGCTGTGCGGTGCGGCTTATTTACTTTATCTGGCATGGGGTGCATTTCGTGCCGGAGCCAGTGGTCTTGGCTCGCTCAAAGCCGCAGCGTTGGATAAAACGGCACTCTATCGCCGTGGGATCGTCATGAATATTACCAACCCTAAAGTCTCGATTTTTTTTCTGGCGTTTCTGCCGCAATTTACTAATCCGGCACAAGGTCATCTGACTTTGCAACTACTCGAATTAGGCGCGATTTTTATCGTGTGTACCTTACTGCTGTTTGGGCTAGTTAGTTTACTGGCGGGCAAACTCGGCAGCTGGTTTAGTCAAAGCCCGAAAGCGGAAGTGGTGATGAACCGCATAGCCGGCAGTGTTTTTGCTGCATTGGCGGTAAAACTTGCGCTGACGGAAAGATAAAACCGATATTGTCATTATTCTGTTATTGATCGTTCAACGAACTGTCATTCCCCGTCGTTAGGGTAGTCATGAGACTATCTGGCGGGGAAGAATATGCAGTTTATTCAGCGTTGGGATCAAAAAACCAGTCAACTCTTCTTATCACACAGTTATAACCAATATCAGGCACGCATTAGCCGCTTGATTTCCCGCACCGGTGATGGCCCGCTTTATCTGCTAATCGCTGTCATTTTGACGTGGAACGATGGTGTCCGGGGGCATGATTTTTTCCACTGTGTATTAAAAGCATTTGCTATTGAATTACCCATTTATTGGCTGATTAAAAACAGTTTTAAACGCGAACGTCCGCGTAATTTGCCCGTGTTTATTACCCCCTCTGATCGTTACAGCCTGCCATCTGGCCACACTGCAGCGGCTTTTTTAATGGCCGAAGTTGCCTCGGGTTTTTATCCCATGATGCTGTGGTGCGCGTTTATTTGGGCCGGTTGTATTGGTGCATCCAGATTATTACTGGGAGTGCATTATCTGTCTGATCTGGTCGCTGGGGCATGCCTTGGTTTATTGACTGCGTGGTTTGTACTACCTTAGGAATCATATTGATGCGAATTTTGTATGGTGTGCAGGGCACTGGAAACGGACATATATCCCGCTGTCGGTTAATGGCGAAAGCATTGAAAAATGAAAATGTGCAGGTGGATTACATTTTTAGTGGTCGGGATGCTGACGCCTATTTTGATATGCAGGCGTTTGGTGATTATCGCTGTTTATCCGGTTTAAGTTTTGCCACCAAAAACGGCGCTATCAATCTTTGGTCAACCATCAATCAAAGTAAACCATTGCAACTGTTGCATGATATTAACCATTTATCACTGGATGATTATGATTCAATTATCAGTGATTTTGAGCCAGTTACCGCGTGGGCAGCCAAACGACAAAATTTACCCGCGCTTGGCATTAGCCATCAGGCGTCGTTTCGTTATGCCGTGCCGCAAACTGGCGGCGATCCAGTTGCACGTTTTACCATGCGAAATTTTGCCCCGGTACAGCAAGCGGTTGGTTTGCATTGGTTTCATTTCGGTTATCCCATTTTGCCTCCGATCATCGAAAGTCTTAAACCTGCTAACGACAGTGGCGATATGTTGGTTTATCTGCCATTTGAATCTCCGCATGCTATTTACGAGCTATTATCGCGTTTTAAATCCACCCGCTTTATCTGCTTTCATCCTGATTTTTCGATCCCTGTGGAACAAAACAATTTGCGTTTTATGCCGCTAGGACGAGAGAGTTTTATTCAGGTTTTACGCGGCTGTAATGGTGTCATTTGTAATGCGGGTTTTGAGCTGGCGGCTGAAGCATTGACGTTGGGCAAGCGCTTATTATTAAAACCATTACAAGGGCAGTTTGAGCAAGCTTCGAATGCCATGACATTGGAGTTGTTGGGGCTGGCGATCGTCATGCAACAACTTGATCCGGGACAAGTAAGACATTGGTTGAATTCGGAGAAAATTGGGGCAATTCATTACCCCGATGTCGCTTCAGCGGTTGCTGCTTGGTTGGCGAGTGGACGCGTAGAAACAGTCATTGATTTGGCGGATCGTTTGTGGCGACAGGTAGTTTTTCCTGAGCCAGTGATGGAGCGGATCCATGAATTAGGCTTAGGCGCTGATTTGTCGAACGGTCAACTTATGCACGCATGAAAATAAATTAAAATTTTCATGCGATTAGCCGCTATCTGATCTGTCAGGTGGCGGCTTTTCTATTTATAACGATAACTAGGCTTGTAACGGCAACTCGGCAAAAATCGCAGGCGGGTAAGGTAATAAACGGTAATTTTTGCCGCTTTATTGGCGACTTAACGTTGTAATACGTAAACAGTATAAAAGCATCCTGTTAAACCGTAAATTAGGCTACGTTTTTCCTATGTTTAGACCGCTAATTCTTGTGTTTTACCCTTTCTAATTCCTTGTTATTACTGCTTATTTACATAACCTAACACAACCTAACTGCACTTTACTATTACGTTGATTAATAAAGGTATTTTCTGGCCGATACCTTGCTCAGGTAGTCTTGTCGTAATAGCAGCGCCACGATATGCGCTTGCTGTTTAACAAGAACTCCGTTCGGGGTAGTAACCAGTTTACCAGTAGTCATTGCACTGTATTTGCCAGGAGAAAGATTATGTCTATGAGTATATCGGGATCGAGTTCCCTTGCATCGCTGTTCCAAACCAGTAGCACGTCCAGCAGCCAGCAAGTTAATGGCCAAGATGGACAAAGACCACCTCCACCACCAAAAGGTGAAAAAGGCGGCGGTTTGATGAATGCGTTAACTGATGCTTTGTCAAAACTAGGTATTTCTCTTGATGGTACCAGTAGCACATCCAGCACGTCTGGAACATCAAGCACGGCCAGCGCCTCAAGTACATCCAGTACTTCTGGAACATCAAGTACGTCTAGTACATCCAGTACTGACTCATCAAGCACTGGTAATGCGGCAGTTCAGGATTTTATGCAGACTTTGATGGCTGCTATGCACGCACAAGGGAAATCAAAGTCTGGGCAGGGTGGTGATGGCGATGGCGACGCGGATGATGGTGGCACAGCTGCAACGAGCAGTGCATATAAAAAAGCTAATCCAATGAAAAATGATTTGGATAGCCTGATTAGCCAGCTGACCAGTTCTAGTAGCTCTTCAACCTCAAGCAGCTCATCCAGCACCACGTCTGATCTGCAAACTAAATTCGCGACGATGGTGTCGAGTTTGGGTGGTGATTCATCTTCTGCCTCACTCAGTGATTTTCTACAAAACTTCTCCAGCAGCCTGTCAGATCATTCCTCACGCCAAGGCGCTATAGTCAGCACTCAGGCTTAATCATCTAAAGTGATAATCATCTGGAACAAACCAATGATTATCACTTTCCCTTCCTTTTTCATGACCTGTCCCGCGTTTTTAATTCCTCTTCGCCTGTTAATGTATTGTTGGATATATAGTTGAAACTGTCCTGAAGATGCGTTGCCTGTTGGCGCAGCGACAAAGAATCGTTAGGATAGAAGCCCTATTGCGGCAAGCGGATGATCTCTTCCACCCGAATAGGTAGCTGATTGCTCTGTCAGGCGGGTCGTAGCGCAAGGCAAACAGCAGGCTACCAGGAGCCTCCGCAGCCCGTTAGTTGTCTGTTAAGGATTAACAGCGTGGTAGTAAGTCCGCCCTTTTGGCGGCAGCGCGAGCAAACTTCAAGTAATTGAGACAAGCCTTGGAGGGCTTAGCATGGAGATGTTATCAGGCGCGGAAATGGTAGTACGAGCGCTCGAAGACGAAGGGATAGAACATATTTTTGGTTATCCTGGTGGGTCTGTGCTCGATATCTATGATGCCCTTTTCGAGAACAGCAAGATTGAGCATATTTTAGTCCGTCATGAGCAAGCAGCGGTGCACATGGCCGACGGTTATGCCCGAGCAACCGGTAAAGTGGGTGCAGTATTGGTCACATCAGGTCCTGGTGCGACAAACTGTATTACTGGCATTGCCACTGCCTACATGGACTCCATTCCCCTGGTTGTCCTGTCAGGTCAGGTGCCGACTAGTCTGATTGGTAATGATGCGTTTCAAGAAACCGACATGATCGGGATCTCCCGTCCGGTGGTGAAACACAGCTTCCTGTGTAAAGAAGCGGCAGATATTCCTCTGGCGATCAAGAAAGCATTTTACATCGCGTCTACTGGCCGACCAGGCCCGGTAGTGGTCGATCTGCCAAAAGATGTGCAGAACCCAGCGATTAAAGTGCCGTATCAATATCCAGAAGAAGTGCATTTGCGCTCGTATAACCCGACCAAATCCGGCCATAAAGGCCAGATCAAGCGGGCAGCTAAATTGCTGGCAGAAGCCCGTAAACCGGTAATGTATATCGGTGGTGGTACCATTGCGGCGAATGCTGATAAGCAAGTGATGCGTATTGCGGAACTGTTCAGCTTGCCAGTGACATCAACACTGATGGGCTTGGGCGCATTCCCGAGTTCACATCATCAGTTCATCGGCATGTTGGGTATGCACGGCACGTATGAATCAAACAATGCGATGCATCATGCTGATCTGATTTTGGCGGTTGGTGCACGATTTGACGACCGTGTGACAAATAATGTCGCCAAGTTCTGCCCAGATGCCAAAATCATCCACATTGATATCGACCCAACCTCGATCGCTAAGATTGTGCCGGTTGATGTACCGATCGTGGGTGCCGTTGATACCGTGCTGGATCAGATGCTGGATGCTATCAATGAAATGGCGCTGGATACCGATAATGACGGTCTGGCGGATTGGTGGGAACAGATCGATGGCTGGCGTGCGCAACGTTGCCTGAGTTACAAGACCGAAACGGCGGTGATCAAACCACAACAGGTGATTGAAGCGCTGTATAAGGTGACTGATGGTAACGCGATCGTAGCGTCTGACGTTGGTCAGCACCAGATGTTTGCGGCACTCTATTATCCGTTTAACCGCCCACGTCAGTGGATCAACTCAGGTGGCCTCGGCACCATGGGCTTTGGTTTCCCGGCAGCAATGGGTGCCAAGCTGGCATGTCCGGATCAAGTCGTTTGTTGTGTGACCGGTGACGGCTCCATTCAGATGAATATTCAGGAATTGTCGACCTGTCTGCAATATGGCATTCCGGTGAAGATCATTGCGCTGAACAACCGCTCGTTGGGGATGGTGAAACAGTGGCAGAAGATGTTCTACGGTGGTCGTCAGAGCCATTCCTACATGGATTCATTGCCTGATTTTGTCAAACTGGCAGAAGCGTATGGTCATGTAGGTATTCGCGTGGATCATCCTGATGATCTGGAAGGCGCACTGGAACAGTGCTTTGCATTGAAAGATCGTTTGGTGTTTATGGATATCGCCGTTGATCCGGATGAACATGTTTATCCGATGCAGATCAAATTCGGCGCCATGAATGACATGTTCTTGAGTAAAACGGAGCGTACCTGATGCGACATATCATTTCTGTCCTGCTGGAAAACGAAGCTGGCGCTTTGAGTCGTGTCGTCGGTTTGTTTTCTCAGCGTGCTTATAACATTGAATCATTGACGGTAGCCCCTACCGAAGATGCCACTTTGTCTCGGATGACCATTGTGACCAGCGGTGAAATTCAGATTATTGAACAGATCACTAAGCAACTTCACAAACTGGTTGATGTATTGAAGGTCACTGATATCACCGATGGCGCACATATTGAGCGTGAAGTGATGTTGGTGAAAACCCGTTGTGCGGGTGCTTCTCGTGATGAAGTGATGCGGATGGCCGAGATTTATCGTGGCCAGATCGTGGACGTGACGCCTGAACTTTACACCGTACAATTGGTTGGCAGCAGCGATAAGCTGGATGCGTTCCTGAATACGCTGGCTCAGGTCACGGATATCGTGGAAGTGGTTCGCAGCGGTGTTTGTGGCATCGCGCGCGGCGATCGTTCTCTGCATGCTTAATTGATCTACAAATAACGCAGATATAAAAACGGCCTCAATCATTGAGGCCGTTTCTTTTTGTGTGGCGGTAATTAATTACTGCTGATCTGGAATTGCCCGGTTAATGATGACAACCGATTAATGGAGTGTTCAGTGTCATTGACGCTTTGCGTGAACTGTTCCAGAGCAGACTGCATACCGACCGTAACATGATGGATGCTTTCCGTTTTTCTGGCATGTTCCTGACCTTGTTCCGTCAGCCCTTGGATGGTTGCGAGCAATTTTTCCACAATCTGATTATGCTCGCGCTGATCGTCAGTGGAGCTCTCTGCCAACTGCAAACCGGCTTCCATGTTCGCCATACTGACATTCATGATCTCGACGGCATTCGTGGCTTGTTGCTGGACGGTCGCAATCATCTCTTCAATTTCATTGGTCGACTGACTGGTGCGGGCGGCCAAATTCCGAACTTCATCCGCCACCACTGCGAACCCACGACCTGCTTCGCCAGCGCGAGCCGCTTCAATGGCAGCGTTTAATGCCAGCAGATTGGTTTGTGCCGCAATCGCTTGGATCACACTGACAATATTACCGATGGCTTTTGTACTTTGGTTTAACTGCTCAATGGTTTCAGTCGACTCACTGACTGTGGTGCGAATATCGAGAGTGCGCGCCGAAACCAGTTGTAACTGCTGACGCGCATTTTCCGCTTGTTGTTTCATCGCTTCACGCATTTCATTGGCGATATCGTTCGCCGCATCTAACTGCTGCATCTGCATTTGCAATGAAGTCTGTGTTTCCTGCATTGCATTCATCACATGATTAGTGGCTCGCACCGCGGCTGTGTTTTGCTGCTGCATGTCGCCATTATTTCGTTCGAGGACCCGGCTGGTGGCGATCACCTGGCCTAACACGCCATCCAGATGATCGATCATGCTGTTGACCCAAGTGGCCATCATGCCGCTTTCATCGTTATGTGCTTGTTCGCGGGGAATTCGCATGCGTAAGTTACCGCCACCTTCCACGATCTGACGCAACAAACCGATGGTATCGCGCAAGCAAGAAGATAGTGGTTTACTGAGTAAGCTATTAAAAGCCAACACCCCAAGTAACTGTAAACCGAGATAAATCAGGATGGTAATCAGCGCACTAGGTTGTAATGTGAGTTGCAGCAGGGATGCCAATAACGTGGCACTCACGACGGTGGTTAAATAACCGCTGGTGAGTCGCTGACTAATAGAGCGATAGCGATAGGCTTCTTCCAAATCGGCTTCACACATCATCCCCCATACGTCAGGCGAGCCTTGCAGCTGAAAAGTCACCCCTTTGCCGATGACCGGAATGTAGCGGTAGTCGGAATAGCCGGGATAACTGACAAACAAATTTTGCCCGTGACGGATGGTTTCCCGCACACCAGGATGTAACTGGCCTGTCGATGGGTCATTGAAAACCAGCTCAAATTCAGTATGGTTTTTTACCTGTACGACACTGAATGCGGTTTGTACGCCATCCTTCAGGTTATCACCGCGGGTAAATGCCCGATCTTCAAAACGTGAACGGGAGAGGGCAACACCTTGTGGCAATGAGGGATCGAAATTGGATTTCACCATGAACAGGTAGTTATCACCTGATTCATGAAAGATATGTCCGGCTTCGCGCTGGATTAAATCACCAACTACATCATTTGGCACGCGGGCACACAGATAACCCATCAACTGACCATTTTGTTGCAGTGGCTGGTAAAACATCAGCGTCACGGCATCATGAAAAGCCGATGTGCTGGCGCCCAGTGATAAAGTGACCGGATCAATGTACGGACCATGCAAAAAGGGCTGTTTTGCCGCTTGCTGTAAAATTCGGATATTGGTGGTGGGTGCAGAGCGCCGATCGCGGGAACTATGCAGTAACTCACCTTGCGGATTGAGTACAAACAGTTCACTACAATCGGGTAATAGGTT
>CAIZDF010000231.1 GCA_903931645.1 uncultured Tolumonas sp. | reverse complement strand
CATTATATCTGTGACGAACAGGCTGATTGGTATCCGGATCTGGATGATATCAAAGCGAAAATTACACCACGCACGCGCGGCATTGTGCTGATCAACCCGAACAACCCAACTGGCGCGGTGTACAGCACTGAATTCCTGTTGGAAGTGATTGAAGTGGCGCGTCAGAATAATCTGATCATTTTCGCCGATGAGATCTACGACAAAATCATTTATGACGACATTGCCCATCACAGTATTTGCACGCTGTGCGATGACGTCTTGGTGGTCACTTTCAACGGTCTGTCAAAAGCCTATCGTGCCTGTGGTTTCCGCCAAGGCTGGATGATGGTCAGCGGCCCGAAACAGCACGCCCGTGGTTACATCGAAGGCTTAGAAATGCTGGCCTCAATGCGCTTGTGTGCCAACGTGCCAATGCAGTTTGCCATTCAAACCGCGCTGGGTGGTTATCAGAGCATTAACGAGCTGATCCTGCCCGGTGGACGTCTGCGCAAACAACGCGATCTGGCCTGGGAACTGCTGAACAACATTCCAGGCATTTCTTGCGTGAAACCCAAAGGCGCGATGTATATGTTCCCGCGCATGGATCCGAAGGTTTATCCGATCAAAGATGACCAGAAGATGGTCTTTGATCTGCTGCAGCAGGAAAAAATGCTGATCGTGCAAGGGACTGGTTTTAACTGGCCGACACCGGATCACTTCCGTATCGTGTTCCTGCCTGCGGAAGAGCAATTACAAGATGCGATTGGCCGTTTGGCCCGCTTCCTGAAAACCTACAAACAATAATTTGCAATGGCGACTTGAAGGTCGCCATTTTTTTTTGTTATCTATATAGCACCCCTGCCTTTGTGAGCCACACGCTATGTCCTTCAGTGAATCGACTTCCAGCGAATCTTCTACATCCACCAGCCATTTTTTCGCCCAGTTATCGCGGATGAAACTGATCTACCGCTGGCCGCTGATGCGCAATATCCAAAAGGAAAACATCAGCGAACACAGCCTGCAAGTGGCGATGGTTGCGCATGCCTTGGCGCTGATCAGTAATCGAAAATTCAATACGCAATTGGATGCGGCCCATATTGCGCTGATGGCGATGTTTCACGATGCCACTGAAATTATCACCGGTGACTTACCGACCCCGGTGAAATACCAAAATAATGCGATTGCCACGGAATATAAGAAGATCGAAAAACTGGCAGAGCAACAGTTGTTATCGCTGCTGCCGGATGAATTTATCGAAGATTATCAAGCATTGCTGGATGCGGAACATCAGGATGCCGAATCAGCCAAAGTGGTCAAAGCGGCGGACACTTTATGCGCTTACATTAAATGTCTGGAAGAAATTGCGGCAGGAAATAAAGAGTTTGTGCTGGCCAAACGCCGGCTGGAAAGCATGCTTGAAGAACGCATGACACCAGCCGTACAGTATTTTATTGATGTATTTATCCCGAGCTTTTCATTGACGCTGGATGAGATGAGCAGCGGCAATAATTAAGTTATAACCAACGCACAAAATCGGCACTCGCCACCAGCGTTGGCTGACGCAATGCAGTGGCCGGTGTGCCTAAATACAGAAAACCGACGATCTGATCTTGTTCCGCCAATCCCAATGCTTCATGTAAAGCACGCGAATACATCAATGGGCCGGAACGCCACATACCGCCAAAACCCTGCGCCTGTGCTGCCATTTGCATTGCCATCACCGCACAACCCGCAGATAAATGCTGCTCAAACTCCGGCACTTTATTATGCGGGTGCACTTTGGCCACCACCGTGATCACCATCGGTGCCCGTAATGGCATCTGCTGCGCACGCTCAATCACTTCATCAGCCGCACCATCTTGCTTGGCGCTTGTGGCCAGCAACCTACCTAAGCGTTGTAAACCTTCGCCTTCCGCCAGTAAAAATTGAAATGGCTGCAGATGACCATGATCGGGGGCGCGTAATCCGGCTTGTAAAATATGTTCAAGAACTTCACCACTCGGGGCCGGCGCTTGTAACAAGCCACAAGATGAGCGCGTCAGTAACAAATGTAATCCTGCCTGATTCATACCGTTTCTCATTGTTTGTTAACGTTATGTTTACAACCATAGCACAGGATCTCGACGGATTGTTGCATCAAAGATCGCGCTAAGCCGCGGATGCGTAGTAATCTATGCCAACTACGCCCAAAGTAATTGGCGTTGCAGCAAGGCGACAAGTGAGCGAATCCCCATGAGCATAGAGATGTTATGTGATTGGGGTGAGTGAATGCCGTCAACGACGCTGCAACTTCAAGTACGAAGGGATATTCGCATAATGTCGTTATTAAACTCTTACGGGAATTATTGCATGCGTTTTCTGTTTCGCAGT